>DATHJG010000127.1:0-10096 GCA_035489875.1 Solirubrobacteraceae bacterium
CGCAGCCGACCGACCGGATCCCGGAGGCCGCGTGACGTGACGTACGTCATCGCGGAACCGTGCATCGGCACCAAGGACAACTCGTGCGTCGAGGTCTGCCCGGTCGACTGCATCCACCCCACGCCGGACGAGCCGGACTACGACAAGGTCGAGCAGCTCTACATCGATCCCGAGGAGTGCATCGACTGCGATGCCTGCGTCGAGGCCTGCCCCGTGGACGCGTGCTTCGCCGAGGACCAGCTCCCGGACGAGTGGACCGAGTTCGCGCAGCGCAACGCGGCGTATTTCGCCGGCAAGTAGGGCCTAACCCGCGCGCTTCTTCAGCGCCTCGATGTCGAGCAAGCCGTCGGACGCGCCGGGTATGGCGGACGATCCCTAGGGATCCGGATATGGGTTTCGCCTGCCAGGCGAGGCCCGCTCGTTCCTCGCGGCTCGCCTTCGGCGACGTTACGTCTAGGCCATCGGGAGGCTCATCCCCACCGGCTGCGGCGCGGCAGCCGGGGAGGGAGCCTGGAGCACCGGGAGCTCGATCGGCGAGAGCGCGATGATCCCGCGCGCCGCCTGGCGGATCGCCTGCGCGGCCGGGTCGTCGGGGTCGGTGACCAGCAGCGGGATGCCGGCGTCCGCGCCCTCGCGCAGCGGCATCGTCAGCGGCACCGTGCCGAGCAGCGGCACGTCGATCTCGTCGGCCAGCAGCCGCCCGCCGCCCTCGCCGAAGAGCTGGAAGCGTTCCCCGCCGGGCGTCGTGAAGCCGGACATGTTCTCGATCACGCCGGCGATCTCGAGCTTGACCTTGTCGGCCATCTGCGCCGAGCGCCGAGCGACCTTCTGCGCCGTGGGCTGCGGCGTCGTGACGATGATGAACTTCGCCTGCGGCAGCAGTCCGGCCAGCGTCATCGACACGTCGCCGGTCCCGGGCGGCAGGTCGATCAGCAGGTGGTCGAGCTCACCCCACGCGACGTCCTCGAGGAACTGCGTGAGCGCCTTGTGGAGCATCGGCCCGCGCCACACGACCGCTTCGTCCTCGTCCAGGAAGAAGCCGATCGACATGACCTTCAGCCCGTGCGCCTCCAGCGGCAGGATCTTGCGATCGGCCGAGACCTTCGGCCGCTCCGCGCCCAGGCCGAGCATGCGCGGGATCGAGTAGCCCCAGACGTCCGCGTCGAGCACGCCGACCTTCTTGCCCTCCGCGGCGAGCGCGCAGGCGAGGTTGACGGTGAGCGAGGACTTGCCGACGCCGCCCTTGCCGGAGCCGATGCAGAGCACGTCGGCCACCTGGGCGAGCGCACCCTCGGGCAGACCGCCGGGACGGCCGAGCTTGCGCTGCAAGCCGGCCTTCTGCTGGTCGGTCAGGACGTCGAAGCCGACGTTGACGGCGGACACGCCTGCGACGCCGCGCACGGCGTCCGCGACGGCGGTCTCGAAGTGGTTCTTGATCGGGCAGCCGGGGGTCGTGAGCGAGACGGTGACGTCGACGATCCCGCCGTCCTTGATCTCGATCGAGCGGACCATGTCGAGCTCGACGATGTCGCGCCGGAGCTCGGGGTCGATCACGACCTTCAGCGCCTCGAGGATCTGGTCTCGGGAGGGCATGGCTCGCATTGTCGCAGGGTCGGTATGCGTCGTTAAGCACCACCGCCGTGCCCGAAGGCACGGCGGCGGTTGAGGGAGGAGAGGGTGCTGCATTCGCCGGCGGGATATGAGGCCGGCGAACTCTCCCGTGGTACGCCGCTCTCCAGCCGGCGAAACGGGGAAGTCGTTGGTGGCTCGCTTACGCGATGGCCGTGACGCGGTCCCTGGCGGTCGTGACGATGCGCTCCGCGTCGCGGCGGCGGCCGCGCAGCTCGCGCTCGAGCCGCGTGCGCGCCTTGCGGACGTTGCGCTCGAGCCGGTTGCGGGCGGTGGTGCCGCGGCGCTCGAACTTGCCGATGCGCTGCTCGGCGGCCCTGCGAGAGGTGGCCACGTCGCGCAGGTCGCTCACGAGGGCGAGGGCGCGGTCGCGCGCCTCGAGCGTGGCGCCGAAGGACACGAGCGCGGCGCGCTCGGCGACGTTGCGGCCCTGCTTGGCCGTCGTCTTGGCGGCGCGGACGTTGGCCGTAGCGGCCTCGCGCGTCTCGTTGGCTGCGATCGTGCGGCTGCGACGAGCGGTCGCCTTCGACGGCGACTTGGCGGCCGTGGAGCGCGATGCGGTCCGCGTCGTGGCCCGCTTGCGCGTGCTGCTCGACTTGCGCGCGGTGCTCGCGCGCTTCGCCGGCGTCCGCGTGGTGGTCTGGGTGGTGGTGGTTGTGTCAGCCATGTGCATCGAGCCCCTCTGTGTGCTGGTCACTGTATCGAACTTAGAACTAAGTTGCTAGCTCTATTCCCGTCGAACACATGTTTGTAACCTGCACGCCCCCTCTTGTTACACGCCCCTGCGGTTCTGGCGTGAACACTTCGAGAACCGGCCCGAACTTTGTGACATCCGGAACGGGCGTTCGATCCTGGTTGCAGTGTGGCGGATCGGCGTGGCCACGCGCTTCGACCGGCGGGCGGAACCGGGTCCGACCGACGGTCGGACCCTTTGCGCGTTATGCGGCAGCCGGCTCCACGCGGGCCAGCCAGCCGGCGGGATCGTCCAGCTCCGCGATCGTGGGCAGCCGGTCCGGCTGCTCCCAGACGCGGTTGAGCCCGGCGATCCCGGCCCGCTCGACGACGCCGTCGCAGAAGCGCTTGCCCTGCTCGTACTGGCGCAGCTTCATGTCCATGCCGATCAGCTTCTCGAGCAGCCGCAGGAAACCGGTGCGGTCGGCGCGCCGGCGCTCGAGCGCGGCGCGCAGGCGCGGGAGGTCCTCGATGACGTCGGCGCCGACGGCGTCCATCACGTGCTCCGCGTAGCCCTCGAGCACGGCCATGAACGCCTGGATGCCGTCCATCTGCGCGCGCCGCTCCGGCCCGAGCACGACGGCGGCGACCCCGCTCTCGCGCACGGTGTCCACCAGCGCGCGCAGATCGTCGAGGCCGGGCACCCCGCTGAACAGCTTCCCGGGGTCGACGCTGAGCGTGGCGGTCAATTCCCGAACCATGTCCGCGAGGTGCGGCCGCAGCCACGGCACGCCGCCGAACTGCAGCGCGTGCGTGATCTCGTGCAGCGCGACCCATCGCAGTAGCTGGCCGGGCTCGGCCTCGAGCGACGTCGCCGCATGGCCGAGGTTCGGCGCGACGAACAGCAGCCGGGCGGGCGTGTCGGGATCGAGCACCTGGAACTCGTACTGCCCGAGCACGCGGCCCGCGAGGAAGCCGGAGATCGCGCCGGCCTCGACGCCGATCACTGCGCCGGCGGCGCCGCCCACGACCCCGCCGAGCGCGCCCATGCTCTCCGCCGCCTTGTCGGCGGCGGGATCGAGCACGCCGCGGATCGAGCGCAGGTTCGCCTCGACCCACGCCTTCCGGTCGACCGCCTCGGCGACGGGCAGCACCCCGGCCTGCGGCGTGAGGCCGGTGTAGGCGGAGACGAGCGCCTCGGCTTCGTCCGCGGGCCGGACGAGCGCCTGGAACGGCGCCGGGTCGCCCGTGGGCTGCAGGGCGGCGACGCCCTCCGCGACCTTGGCTGCGAGATTCCAGTCGACCATGGTGTTCATGGTGGCAGGCGGGGTGGTTCAGCGCCGGCGAACGTCAACGGCCGCGTTGAGAGAGGGTCGGAACACTCAAGGCATCCGCGGCACGCGGGCGAGCTCGCGCACCGCCGCCTCCGACCGCGCCGCCACGACCGGGGAGACCGGGTGCATGACGTCGAGTGGCGCGCCGAGCGGGTCGGCGCACGCCGTGAACGCGACCACGCCTCCCGATTCGCGCACGATCAGCTGCGCCGCCGCGACGTCCACGGCGCGCGCGGCGCGGAGCGTGACCATGCCGTCCAGCCGTGCCGCCGCGACCTGGCAGAGCGTGACCGACATGGCGCCGATCGCGCGCAGGCGGTGGGCGGTCTCGGCCAGCGCGTCGGCGGAGTCGCGCACCCAGCGCGGGTCGGCGGACTCGATGCCGAGCAGCTCCAGCTTCCCGCCCACGCGCCGCTCCGGCACGCCGGGGTCGAGCGGCGCACCGTTCAGGCGCGCGCCCTCGCCGCGCCAGGCGACCCACTCCTCCCCGGCGCCGAAGTCGTGCACGAACCCGAACACGACGTCGGCCATCGTGCCGCCCTCGGCGACCGCCAGCGAGAGCGCGTGGTGCGGCAGGCCGCGCTTGGCGTTCTTGGAGCCGTCCAGCGGGTCGATCACGACCAGCACCGGGCCGCCGCCGAAGTCGATCCGCCCGCGCTCCTCGCTGACCGCGACGAAGTCGTGGCCGTCGGCGTGCAGCGCCTCGAGCCGCCGGAACACCGCCGCCTCGGCCGCGGCGTCGATCTCCAGCGTCGCGTCGCCGCCCTCCCCGCGCGTGCCGGTCTCGCGCGCCCGCTCGACCGTCGTCGGCGCCGCCGCGAGCACCCCCTGCAGCTCCCGGACGGCGGCGCGCGCGGCGCCCAGCCAATCCGGTGCGGGGGCGCTCACCGGCCGTATCCTACGAAGGTGCCCGCGACGGAGAACACGCCCGCTCAGCTCGAGGCGGTGACCCATCCGGGCGGCCCGCTGCTGATCCTCGCGGGCGCCGGCACCGGCAAGACGCGCACGCTGGTCGAGCGGTTCGCGTGGCTGGCGGAGAACGGGACGCCCGCGGACGCGATCCTGGCGCTCACGTTCTCCACCGCCGCGGCCGACGAGCTGCGCGAGCGGATCGAGACGCGCATGGGCGCGGCGGCGTACGAGGAGCTGTCGGTCACGACGTTCCAGGCGTTCTGCGCGCGGCTGCTGCGGGAGGAGGCGCTCGAAGCGGGGATCGACCCGTTCGCCGCGCCGGTGACCGCGGCCGACCGGCTCGCGATGCTGCTGGAGCGGATCGACGAGCTGCCGCTCGCGTCGCACGACCTGCGCGGGAACCCGAGCGCCGTGCTCGGCTCGATCGTGCAGCGGATCGACCGGCTCAAGGACGAGCTGGTGACCGCCGGCGACTACGAGGCATGGGCGGCGAAGCTGCCCGAGGACGGCGAGACCGCGCGCGCGAGGGCCGCCCGCGAGCGCGAGTTCGCCGCCATCTACGCCGCGCACGACCGCATGCTGGCCGAGGCGGGGACGCTCGACGTCGGCGACCTCGTCCTGCACGCGTTCCGCCTGCTGCGCACGAAGCCGCACATCCGCGCCCGCCTCGGTGCGCGCTTCCGGCACGTGCTCGTGGACGAGTTCCAGGACACGAACTTCGCCCAGAACCTGCTCCTGCGCCTGCTCGTCGCCGAGCACGGCAACGTCACCGCGGCCGCCGACGACGACCAGGCGATCTACCGCTTCCGCGGCGCGTCGACCAAGAACGTCGCGGACTTCCGCGCCGAGTGGCCGGAGGCGGCGGTGGTGCGGCTGAGCGAGAGCTTCCGCTCCGGCGCGCGCATCCTCGCCGCTGCCAACGCGGTCGTCGCGCCCGACCCGGATCGCACGGCCAAGCGCCTGGATGCCCGCGACGGCATGCCCGAGGGCGAGGTCGCGTTCTGGCGCTGCGCGAACGAGCGCGCCCAGGCGCAGGCGGTCGCGGCCGACATCGAGCGGCTCGTCGCGCGCGCGGACGTGGCGCCGGAGGACGTGTGCGTGCTGGTGCGCTCGGTGCGGGGCGAGGGCCAGGCGGTCGCCGCGGCTCTGGAGGAGCGCGCCGTCGCCTACCGGCTGTCGGGCGCCGCCGCGTTCTTCCAGCGCGCCGAAGTGCGCGACCTGCTGGCGTGGCTGCGGCTGCTGGTCGATCCGGGCGACGCCGGCGCGGTCGTGCGCGCGCTCGCGCGGCCGCCGATCGAGCTGCGCGCGATCGACCTCGCCCGCTGCACCCAGATCGCCCGCCGGCGCAAGCTCGACATGGTCGCGGCGCTCGGGGCGGCGATGGAGTCGCCGCAGATCCCGCCGGAGGCGCGCGACCGGATCGCGATCTTCCTGAAGCTGTACCGCTCGGCGGCCGGCGCGCTCGACTCCACCCGTCCCGACCTCTACGTCCACCGGCTGATCGAGCGGCTCGGACTGCGCCGGCAGCTGCTGTTCGCGGCGTCCACCGAGGTCGTCGAGCGGCTCGTGAACCTCGCCAAGTTCGGCGAGCTGGCCGCCCACTACCTGCGCCGCTCGCCGCAGGCGACCGCGCGCGAGTTCGCGCGCTCGATCGCCGCGGTCGCCGACGCCGGGCTGCGTGAGGAGGAGGCCACCGCGGGCGACCGCCCGCACGGTGTCCAGGTGATGACGATGCGCGCCGCCAAGGGCGCCGAGTTCGACCACGTCTACGTGCTCGGCGTGATGGCGGCGCGGATGCCCGGCCCGCGCCAGCGGACGCTCGAGCCGATCCCCGACGCGCTGATCAAGGAGGCGCTGCCGCCGGACTCCAAGGCCGCGCACGTGGGCGCGATGCGGCGGTTGCTGCACGTCGCGATGACGCGCGCGCGGAGCCGGCTCGTGATCGCCTACCCGGCGGTCACCGAGCGCGGCTCCACCCAGCCGCCGTCGCCGTTCGCCGAGGAGGCGCGCGCGGCGGTCGGCGGCGAGTGGGAGACGCGCGAGGAGGAGCTGTTCGGACCCGCCGAGACGCTCCAGTCCACGTTCCGCCTGCTGCGCGACGAGCTGCTCACGACCGTGCAGCAGGTCGGCGGCCGGCTCGGCGAGCTGCGCTTCGACACCGACCTCGACGTCTCGCACGCGGTGGTGCGCTACCTGGAGGTGCTCAAGCTCTCCGCGCTGATGGAGCGCACGCGCGGCGGGCTGTCGGTCGAGGAGGCGCTGCCCGAGGTCAACGCGCGGCTGCTGCAAGCCGCGACCGCCGAGCAGCGCGAGATCTTCGACACCTCTGCGCTGGACGAGTACCTGCTCGACGCCGAGCGCGACGAGAAGCTGCGCGCGCGGGCCGTCGCGCAGCGGACCGAGCCGTCGCTGGAGCAGTTCCTCCCCCGCCGGGGTGACGGATTGGTGCTCAGTGCGAGCGACATCGAGACATATCGGACGTGCCCGTTGAAGTACAAGTTCGCGCGCGTGTTCCGGATCCCGTCCGAGCCGACGCTCAACCAGCGCTTCGGCATCCTCGTCCACCAGGTGCTCGAGCGCTTCCACCAGGGCGGCACGACGGCCGGGTCGCTGCCCGAGCTGCTCGGGCTGCTGGAGGCCGGCTGGCGCCGCGGCGGGTTCGGCGACTCCGAGGAAGAGCGCCAGCTCCGCGCGAAGGCGACGCAGGCGCTGCTGCGCTACCACGAGCGCTTCCAGGGCGAGGAGTGCGAGCCGGTGTGGTTCGAGCGGGCGTTCTCGTTCAAGCTCGGCCCGCACCTGCTGCGCGGGCGGGTCGACCGCGTCGACAAGCTGCCCGACGGCGGCTACGAGCTGATCGACTACAAGACCGGCCGGCCGAAGTCGGCGACCCAGCTCCGCGAGGACGTGCAGCTCTCGCTCTACGCGGTCGGCGCGCGGGAGTCGTGGCAGCTCGAGGCCGCGCACCAGGCCTACTACTACGTGCTCGACGACGAGAAGGTGCCGGTCGAGCGCTCCGCCGACGACCGGGACTGGATCACCGACACGGTGTTCGAGGTCGCCGACGGGATCCTCGGCCAGGGCTTCGAGCCGACGCCGTCCTGGTCCGCGTGCTCGATGTGCGACTACCGGATCGCCTGCCCGGCGGCCGAGAAATGAGGGCGCCGCTCAGCTCGTTGCTCGCCGAGGAGCGCGCGCGGTTCGCCGTCGCGCACCCGCGCTCCGCGGCCGCCCACGCGGAGGCGACCCCGCATCTCCTCGGCGGCGTGCCGATGCCGTGGATGGCGAAGTGGGCGGGCGGGTTCCCGGTCTACCTCGCCGAGGCGCACGGGGCGCGGGTCGTGGACCTCGACGGGCACGAGTACGCCGACCTGTGCCTGGGCGACACCGGCGCGATGGCGGGGCACTCGCCGGGGCCGACCGTGGACGCCGTGCGCGAGCGGCTCGAGACGCGCGGCGGGGCGACGGTGATGCTCCCGACCGAGGACGCCGCCTGGGTCGGCGCCGACCTGGCGCGGCGCTTCGGCCTGCCGCAGTGGCAGTTCACGCTGACCGCGACCGACGCCAACCGCTTCGCGCTCCGCTTCTGCCGCCAGCTCACCGGCCGGCGCAAGGTGCTCGTGTTCTCGTGGTGCTACCACGGCTCGGTGGACGAGACGTTCGTCGTGCTCGAGGACGGGCGGCCGCGGGCGCGGGAGGGGCTCGTCGGCGCCGCCGTCGACCCGACGGAGACCACCGCGGTGGTGGAGTTCAACGACCTGCCGGCGCTGGAGGCGGCGCTCACCGGCCAGGAGATCGCGTGCGTCCTGGCCGAGCCCGCGCTCACGAACATCGGGATCGTGCTGCCCGAGCCCGGGTTCTGGGACGGCGTGCGGGCCGCGTGCAGCCGCACCGGCACGCTGCTGATCATCGACGAGACGCACACGCTGTCCGCCGGGCCGGGCGGCTGCACCCGGGCGTGGGGGCTCGAGCCCGATCTCGTCACGCTCGGCAAGGCGATCGGCGGCGGCGTCCCGATCGGCGCGTACGGGGTCTCGAAGGCCGTCGCGGAACGCATGGCGGCGGACACGGAGGGCGACTACGAGGACGCCGGCGGCGTCGGCGGGACGCTCGCGGGCAACGCGCTCTCGCTCGCCGCCGCGCGCGCCACGCTGGCCGACGTCCTGACCGCCGACGCGTTCGCGCGCATGACCGCGCTGCAGGAGCGGTTCACCGCGGGGGTCCGCGCGACGATCGCCCGGCACGGCCTGCCGTGGTGCGTGGTCGAGCTGGGCGCGCGGGCGGAGTACCGGTTCGCCCCGGAGCCGCCGCGGACCGGCGCGGAGTCCGCTGCGGTCGCGGACACCGAGCTGGAGGACTACCTGCACCTCGCGGTGCTCAACCGCGGCGTGCTCATCACGCCGTTCCACAACATGGCGCTGATGTCGCCGGCGACGACGGAGGCAGAGGTCGATCGTCACACCGAGGCGTTCGCGGACGCGGTCGCCGCGCTGGTCTCGTGAGGGCGCTCGTCACCGGGGCGGGCTCCGAGCACGGCATCGGTTTTGCATGCGCACGCGCGCTCGCGACGGCCGGGTTGGAGGTCGCCGTGACCGCGACGAGCGAGCGGATCCACGCCCGGGCCCGCGAGCTGGGCGCCACCGCGCACGTGGCCGACCTGACCGACCCGGCCGCGGCGGAGCGGCTCGCGGCGGAGGCCGGCGCCCTCGACGTGCTCGTCTGCAACGCGGGCATGGCCCAGACCGGCCTCGGGCTCGTCGACGCGCCGTTCCTCGCGCTCGATCCGGCCGCGTGGGAGACCGAGCTGGCGCGGACGCTCTCGACCGCGTTCCTGACCGCGCGCGCGGTCGCGCCGGGCATGGTCGAGCGCGGCTACGGCCGCATCGTCATGGTCTCCTCGATCACCGGACCGCGCACGGCCATCCCGGGCGCGGCGGCGTACGGCGCGGCCAAGGCGGGGATGGAGGGCCTGATGCGCGGGATGGCGCTGGAGCTGGCGCCGCACGGGGTCACGGTCAACGCGGTGGCGCCCGGCCTGATCGCGACGGCGTCGTCGACGGAGGAGGAGCTGGCCGCGGGCTCCCGGACGCCGGTCGGGCGGCCCGGGACGCCGGACGAGGTGGCCGCGTGCGTGGCGTTCCTCGCCTCGCCCGCGGCGTCCTACGTCACCGGCGTCTCGCTCGTCGTCGACGGCGGCCACACGCTGCGCGAGCTGTAGAGGCGCGCCGCGTAGCGGGCCTCCAGCGCCGCCACGCGCTCGTCCGGCCAGCAGCGCTCGCTCCCCTGCAGGCCGGCCACCAGCAGCTCCAGGTGCACCTGCCACGCGGCCAGCGCCCCCGGCCGGAGCTCGGGCAGCGTCTCCTCGACGACGACGAGCGAGCCGGGGAGCCGCGGCTCCAGCGTCCACCGCACCGCGTCGAACGCGAGCGCACGGCCCGGCTCGGCGGCGGTGACCCGGCCCGGAGGGGCGGGGCCGGACCGGCGCGGCGCCTCGTCGCCCCACGTGTAGACGAGCAGCTTCGACGGATCCAGCTCGACGACCTCGCCGCCGC
>DATHJG010000128.1:0-6258 GCA_035489875.1 Solirubrobacteraceae bacterium
AGCGCAGATCGCGCGGCTCGCCCGCGACGGGCTCTCGAACCCCGAGATCGGCACCCGCCTGTTCATCAGCCCGCGCACGGTCCAGTACCACCTGCGCAAGGTCTTCACCAAGCTCGACATCAGCTCGCGCAACGAGCTCGACGGCGTCCTGCCCAGCGACCCGAGCGCCGTCGGGACGCAGTAGCGCGACTGGCCACTCGCACTGTCCGCCGGCGGATGCGAGTGCGGCGCCGCCGGCGCGACAGTGGTCGGGAGGCATCCGCGGAGCGGGTACGAACAGAGGGGGCGAGATCGTGAGCATCTGGTCGAATACGCCGATCCGAATGCAGTTCCGGACGGTGGACGGGTTGGCGATCCGGTTCGCCGAGAGCGAGGACCGCGACGATCACGCGCTCCTACTGAGCCCGTGGCCGGAGAGCCTGCTCGCGTTCGAGCCGACGTGGGCGCGGCTCGCCGAGCGCGCGCATCTGGTGGCGATCGACCTGCCGGGGTTCGGTCACTCACAGCGTCGCGATGCGCTGCTGGCGCCGCGGGCGATGGGCGAGTTCCTGATCCGCGTCGCCGACGCGTTCGGGCTCGAGCACCCGCATGTGGTCGGGCCCGACGTCGGCACCGGGGCCGCGCTGTTCGCCGCGGCCCTGCACCCGGGCCGTCTGCGCAGCCTCGTCGTCGGGAGCGGGGGCTCGGCGTTTCCGCTGCAGCTCGGTGGGCTGGTGAGGGAGTGGGTCGAAGCTCCCTCTCTCGAGGGATACCGCAGTGCCGACCCGCGGCAGATCGTCGCCGGCGCGTTGACCGACATCGAGCGGTACGCGCTGCCCGACTTCGTTCGCGAGGACTACCTCTCCTCCTACGAGGGCGACCGCTTCGTCGAGTCGATGCGCTACGTGCGCAGCTACCCGACCGAGCTCGCGGTCCTGCGCGACCTGCTGCCGGAGATCCGGACGCCCGTGCAGATCATCGCCGGCGCGCGCGACCCGGCGGTGCCACCGGTCAACGCCGAGTACCTGCACGAGCGGCTGCCCAAGAGCAAGCTCGACATCGTCGACGCGGGGCACTTCACGTGGGAGGACGCAGCGGACGAGTACGCGGCGCTCGTCACGAGCTGGTGGGGCGGAGCCTAGATCTAGACGATCGACGGCCGTCGGCGGATCGGGTTCAGATCAGATCCCGCGGACGCTCTGGTGGAAGCCCTCGATACGAGCGCCTTCATCCGCGTGCAGGAGGAAGCGTGCGATCTCCTGATCGGCCTGGGGCTCGTCGATCGTGTACATGTGACCGGCGTCGCGCCACAGTCGCAGCTCCGCGGCGGGAATCCTCTCGGCCAGCACCAGCGCATTGGCGGGCGGCACGAAGACGTCCTGCTCGCCGTGGACGACGAGCGTCGGGGCGGCGATCCGGTTGAGCCGCGCGTACGCGTCGTGCGCGGCCACGGCGGCCGCCTGATGCAGGTAGGCGAGGGGTTCAGGGGGCGAGCTCACCCGATGGGTGATGTCGGCGGCGATCCGCTCCGCGTGGAACCGGCGGGTCTTCTCGCCATAGGTGTAGGGAACGGCGGCCCACGCCGCCTCTTCCGGGCCCATGGCGCCGACGCGGACGAGGAACGTCTGCGCGAACGACGTGGGCGAGGGCTTATATGCGGCGAACCCGCCGGCGGAGCTGGCACCGAGGACGAGGGCCTGGACCCGATCGGGATGTCGCAGGGCCACCTCCTGCGCCGCCAGGCTGCCGAGCGAGATGCCGTACACGTGGGCGCGCTGCTCGCCGGCGGCGTCGAGCACCGCCACGGCGTCGTCGGCCATCTGCGCGACCGAGTAGGGCCATGGCAAGCGACTGCTGCCCCCGGTGCCCCGATTGTCGAAGGCGATCACCCGGAACGAGCGGGCGAGAACCGGGATCGTCGCCCACCATCCATCCACCGTCATCCCCTGTCCGGCGACGAGCAGCACGGCCGGTCCCTCGCCGGAGCTCTCCCAATGGAGCTTGACTGATCGGTTCCTGGCGAAGGGCATCCGGGCGCATCGTCCTCGTTCACGGCGGCGCCGAACGGCGGCGGCCTCCTTGGGTCTCGGTCCAGTTGTAACGGCGCAGGTGCCCACGGTCCGGCTGGCCTTTCGTACGGTAGACCCCGTCGCTTCGGGTCGGTCCTGTTGGGCTTCCGGGCTCCCTACGTTCAGTCGACCGACATGAGCGTCATCGTCACAGGAGCGGCGGGCCACCTCGGCCGCCTCGTCGCCGAGCGACTGCTGGAGCGCCTCGCGCCGGAGCAGCTCGTCCTCGTCACCCGCCGCCCGGAGGCGCTGCGCGAGCTGCGCGCTCGCGGCGCCGACGTCCGCTACGGCGACTTCGACGACCCCGCTTCGCTGCCCGACGCCTTCGCCGGCGGAAGCCGAATGCTCCTGATCGGCACCGATGCCGTCGGTCGCCGGGTCCGCCAGCATCGCGCCGCCATCGACGCCGCGGCGACGGCAGGGGTCGGCCACGTCGTGTTCACGTCGATCGTCAACCCCGTGCCCGGGAATCCGATCGGCGCGAACGCCTGGGAGCCGGGCAAGACGGAAGCGATGCTCCAGCGCAGCGGAGTGGAGTGGACGGTGCTGCGGTTCGGAAGCTTCGCCGAGCTGTGGCTTCCGCCGGCAGCGACGGCGGTCCAGAACGGCCGGCTGATCACGAACAACGGCCGCGGGCGCCTCGTCACCGTCTCGCGCCGGGACTGCGCCGATGCGGCCGCCGTCACGCTCACGACCGACGGCCATACCGGCAAGACCTACGACATCACCGGCCCCCAGGGCCTGACCTCGAGCGACCTGGCCAAGCTCTACGCCGACCTGAGCGGACAGCCGGTGAAGGTCGCCCAACTCAGCGACACGATGCTCACCTGGGTCCTCGTCGGCATCGGCACGCCGATGCCGATCGCCTGGGGCATCACCGCGTACGGCCGGGCCGTTCGCCAAGGGTACTTCGACGTGATCGACCCGGCCTTCGAGCGCCTCGCCGGACGCCCGCCGGCGACGCTGCGGGACGTGCTCGTCGCCCACCGCGCAGACCTGCTGGCAGTGGGGTGAGAACCCGCGAAACCGGCCACCGCGGCCGCTGAGAGCCGCCCTACTTCAGGGCCGCTGCTCGTTGCCGGCCATCTCGAGGATGCAGACCAGGTCGACGAGGCCTGTGAACGTGCGTGGGTCGTGTCCGGTCTTGGTGGCGATCTGCTGGAGTCGGTAGCGCACGGTGTTGGGGTGGACGTGCATCTGCTCGGCGGCTCTGGCGACGTTCAGGTCGGCGTTGGAGAAGGCGCGGATCGTGCCGACCGCTACGGCGAGATCGTCGGCTGAGAGCGCCCGGAGACCGCTGCCCTTGGAGGCGATCACCGCCTTCGTCGTGGCGGTCGCGCCGATCACTGCGCATTCGAGTGAGGACAGGTCGTCGAGCGAGACGATCGGGCGGGTCGCGGACGTGTAGGACAACGAGAGGGCTGCTTCGCGATACGCCTGCTGTACGCCCGCGAAGCCTCGAGCGGGAACGCTGATGCCGTAGCGGACGTCGGTGTGGTGCTCGTCGATGGTTCGTTGGCGTGCCTCGTTCAGGCTTGCGATCTTGGCCCGGGGCGAGGTTCCGGCGGAGATCAGGACGAGTTCTCCGTGGCGGATCGTCGTGAGGGGCGTGATGGTCCCGAGCGACATGCTCTCTTCGAGCACGTCCCTGGCGAGTTGGAGTGCGTCCGCGACCGCGACCGTTGTCTGCTCGACCCTTCCGACGATGGTCAGGAGCTCCCCGGTCGGGTCCAGGCCGGGGGCGGCGGGGTGGCGCCGGCCGAGGTCGATCGGCTGGCCGTCGACGAGGCGGTCGACCAGGTCTCGGACCGCTCGACCGGTCTGGGTTCTGAGCCGGGTCTCCTCACGCAGATACGCTTCGGCGGCTTGTGTCGTGACGATGTCGATCGCTTCGATCGCTGAGCTTGCGAGCGCGAAGCCGGCTGGTCGGGAGATCCTCAGGCGCGTGGCTTCGTCGGCGCACGCGTCCCAGTAGGCGAGCAGCGCGACGCGGTAGGCGTGGATGAAGACCTCGAGGCCGACCCCTTGGTGCACGCGCCGCGCCGCCAGGCCGCGCAGGAACGCAAGGTCCTCGCGGCGTACTGTCGAACCCTCGGCGAACGTCCGCGCGAGCACCTCCGCGGTCGCCGTCGCGCCGGCGCGAAGATCGTCGATCAGCTCGGGCGCGGCGTCCCGGTAGCCGGGGATCTCGTCGACGATCCGAGCGGCGATCGCCTGACCGATCTCGGCGTACCGGCCGGCGAGCGCCTCACCCACGCGGCGCATCGCGCGTCCGTGATCGCGCCCGACGGGTACCTGTTCGGAGCCCTGCGGATGCGCCCCCATGGCTTAGGGGATCGTACATGAGACGCCGTGGAGGATTGGAACTCTCGCTAACGCCAGAACACACGGTGGCTGGCACGCTGGTCGCTGAGCGAAAACGAAGGAGTGGCAATGGCAACGACGCGTCAAAGCGGTCTTGAGGGGCAACGAGCGCTCGTGACGGGCGCGACGTCGGGCATCGGTCGCATGGTCGCGCTGCAGCTGGCCCGGGACGGGGCGGAGGTCCTGGTTCACGGCCGCGACGCAGCCCGCGGCGCCCAGACGGTCCAGGAGATCACTGCCGCCGGCGGCAAGGCCAGCTTCGTCGCTGCCGACCTCGGCGACGCCGCCGACGTTCAGCGCCTCGCAAGCGACATCGGCGAGGTCGACATCCTGATCAACAACGCCGGGATCGCGCGCTTCGGCCCGACAGCAGAGTTCGACATCTCCGTGTTCGACAAGATGTTCGCCAGCAACGTTCGGGCGCCGTTCTTCCTCGTGGCTGCGTTCGCTCCCAGAATGGCTGCGAGGGGCCACGGCAGCATCGTCAGCGTCAGCAGCATGGCCGGCGGCGTCGGCCTCGTGGGCGGCGCGGCCTACGGCGCGACGAAGGCGTCGCTCGAGGCGATGACGCGCGCCTGGGCCGCGGAGTACAGCGCGAGCGGAGTGCGCGTCAACGCGATCGCCCCAGGACCCGTCTACACGCCGACACCGTCAGGCCCGGAGTTCATCACGGCGCTCGGAGAGACCACGCCGATGCGACGCGCTTCACATCCCGAGGAGATCGCCGAGGTCGTCGCCTTCGTCGCATCCCCACGAGCGAGCTACATCACCGGCACCACCGTCGCCGTCGACGGCGGACGCAGAGCGATCTAGCCCGAACCAGAGGTCGATGACCCGCAGCATCGGGATCAGCCCGCGCGGTGGCGACGTGCCCGGTATCCGGCGGTCTTCACGAGGTTCCCGCATCGGCCCATGGAGCACCAGCGTCGACGGCCGGACTGCGTCTCGTCCACGAACACCAGGGAGCAGTCGGGGTGCTCGCACTCCTTGATCCGCGCGGCCTGCGATCCCCCGAGTAGCCGCACGGCGTCCCGGGCGATGGCCGCCAGCGCGGAGGGCGCGTCTGCTCCGGGAGGCGTCGTGACGACCGTTCTGCCGTCCTCGACCGCAAGCTGTGGGGGTAGGTCAGGACGCACGGCGTGGCCGTTCACGATGGCGAGCGGTTCGCCGCCCATCGGACTGCCGGACATCACCGATCGCACGAGGCTGCTGATCGCCTCCCGCAGTTGGCGGGCCTGCACCAGGTGCGCCTCGCTGACCGGCGGCGCGGTCGGGAGCAGGTCTGCGGCGACGAACCACCGAGCGAGCGCGGCGGCATCCGGGATGCGCTCGACGGGCGCCGCGTGTCGCCGCCCGAGGGTTGCGACGAGGTTCAGGCTCGGACGGCCTCCGACGAGCGCGAAGGGTGGGTCGTCACGCGCCTGGTCCGCGGTTCTGGTCATACCTGATCCATCGTACAGCTCACACCGGTTCAACCGGTGTCGAAGCTGTCGACACCATGCCGTTCTACAACTGCAATGTTCCCGCCGGGTCCCTGACCGACAGCCAGAAGGACGAGCTCGCCCGGGCAATCACCCGGATCCACGCCGAGGTGACCGGCGCGCCGCCGGCCCTCGTGCACGTGATCTACAACGAACTGGCGGCCGCCGACAGCTACACGGCCGGTGAGCCCTCGTCGGACACCATCATCACCGGGCACATCCGGGCGGGCCGCTCGGACGCCGACAAGCAGCGCCTCCTGCGTGAGGTGGCCGGCGCCTGCGCCGCCATCGCCCACCGACCGCTCGACACGATCGCCATCTTCGTCCGCGACGTGCCCCCCAAGTACATCCTCGAATCGGGCGAG
>DATHJG010000129.1:0-6772 GCA_035489875.1 Solirubrobacteraceae bacterium
GGCCGGCCGCTACGACTGCGTCGCGTACACGTCGAAGCTGCAGAGCGCCCAGCAGCGCACCGCCGTGTTCGGCCACCCGTTCTGGCTCGTGATCGACTACGAGCGCGCCGCGCTCACCTGGTGCAAGGTCACGCCGCGCGCCGGCGAGGGCGGCAGCGTGCTCGTGTCGGTCCCGGTGCCGGCGCCGTGCCGGGACCCCGAGGGTCCCGGTTAGGGCCCTTAGACGCCGTCCGCCCCGGGTGCGGGCGGCGGCTTGCGCGCGGCGCCGCGGCGGAACGGACCGACCTTCTTCCACAGCGACTCGGTCTTCGGCGGCACGATCAGCCAGATCACCACGCCGACGACGTTGAGCAGCAGCCCGCACGCGAGCCCGACCCGCTCGCCGTAGCCCTTGCGGCCCGAGAGGTAGGTCGCGGCGATCGCGGAGGCGAGCCACGAGTAGAGCAGCCAGAGCGCGGTCGAGCCGAGCAGTGCGAACACGGTCATCGCTACGTCCCCAGGTACGCGGTCTGGACGTCCGGGTTCTCCCGGAGCGCCTCGGAATCGTCGGCCAGCACGACGCGCCCGGTCTCCAGCACGTAGCCACGCGAGGAGACCTCGAGCGCGTAGTTCGCGTTCTGCTCGACCAGCAGGATCGTCGTGCCCTGCTTGTTGATCTCCCGCACCGTCTCGTAGATGCGATCCACGAGGATCGGGGCGAGGCCCATCGACGGCTCGTCGAGGAGCAGCAGCGCCGGGTCGGCCATCAGCGCCCGGCCCATCGCGAGCATCTGCTGCTCGCCGCCGGACATCGTGCCCGCCTTCTGCTTCTCGCGCTCGCGCAGACGCGGGAAGAGCTCCATCACCCGATCGAGGTCGGCGGAGATGTTGGCGTCGCGGCGCAGGTACGCGCCGAGCTCCAGGTTCTCGCGCACGGTCATGCGCTGGAAGCACCGCCGGCCCTCCGGCGACTGGGAGATGCCCAGGCGCACGATCTCCTGCGCCGGCAGCGTCGAGATCTCCTCGCCGCGGAACTTGATCGATCCCCTGCGCGGCGGCGTGAGCCCGGAGATCGAGCGCAGCGTGGTCGACTTGCCGGCGCCGTTCGAGCCGATCAGCGTCACGACCTCCCCCTCCTCGACGCTGATCGAGATGCCCTTCAGCGCCTCGATCGACCCGTACGCGGTGCGCACGTCGGTGAGCTCGAGCAGCGGAGCCATCTCAGCCCTGCTTCCCGAGGTAGGCCTCGACGACCCGCGGGTCGTGCCGGACCGCCTGCGGCTCGCCCTCGGCGATCTTCTCGCCGTGGTCGAGCACCGTGACCTGCTCGGACACGCCCATCACCACCTTCATGTCGTGCTCGATCAGCAGGATCGCCAGGTTGCGCTCGTCGCGCAGCTTGCGCATGAACCGCGTGAGCTGCTCGGACTCCTGCGGGTTCATGCCGGCGGTCGGCTCGTCGAGCAGGAGCAGCTTCGGGTCGGACGCCAGCGCCCGCGCGATCTCCACGCGCCGCTGGTCGCCGTAGGACAGGTACGACGCCGCGTCGTCATGCCGCCGCTCGCTGACGCCGACGTAGTTCAGCAGCTCGCGCGCCTTCTCCCGCCCCTCGCGCTCCTCGCGCCGTACCCGCGGCGTGCGCAGGATCGAGCCCGCGACGGTCGCCTTGAGGCGGGCGTGCTGGCCAACCAGCACGTTCTCGACCGCCGACATCGTCGCGAACAGCCGGATGTTCTGGAACGTCCGCGCGACCCCGAGCGCCGTGATCTGGTCCGGGCGCTTGGACGTCACGTTCTTGCCGTCGAAGATGACGCTCCCCAGCGACGGCCGGTACAGGCCGGTGAGCATGTTGAAGAACGTCGTCTTGCCGGCGCCGTTCGGGCCGATGATCGACACGATCGAGCGACCGGGCACGCGGAACGAGACCCCGTCGACCGCCGTGAGCCCACCGAAGATCTTCGTCAGGTACTGGGTCTCGAGGATCGCCGGACCGGCGTTGAGGCGGTCCTGCTCGGCCTGGGCCTCGGGCGTGCTCATGCGCGCGTCTCCAGGACGGTCTCGTGCTCGCCGCCCTCGATGATGTCCGCGAACTCCGCCTGGTGGCGTTTCTCGGGTATCAGCCCCTGTGGTCGCAGGACCATCATGATCACGAGCAGGAAGCCGAAGATGCCGAAGCCCAACTCGGTGAGGTCGAAGTCGAGCCCCAGCCTGCCCGGCACGTCGTTGAGCACGTCGGGGATCAGGTTCGTGTTGATGAACGACAGGACGAGCGCGCCCAGCACGACGCCCCAGATCGAGCCGAGCCCGCCGAGGATGATCATCGCCAGCACGAAGATCGAGAACGAGAACGCGAACTGGTCGGCGTTGACCGTGTTGTAGAACGACCCGAGGTACGTGCCGGCCATGCCGCCCATCGCCGCGCCCATCGCATAGGCGAGCAGCTTCACGCGCACGGTCGGGATGCCCATCGATACGGCGGCCACCTCGTCCTCGCGGATCGCGATCCACGCCCGGCCGATGCGCGAGTCGCGCAACCGGAAGTTGATGAACAGGACGAACAGCGCGAGCGCGAGCGCCGTCCAGTACCACGGTCTGAGATTGAGCGTCGTGAACCGCTCGACCAGTGGGATGTCGATCTTGTCGACCGGCGTGATGCCGGCGCGCCCGTTGGTGAGGTTGAAGTGCCCGATGCCGAACACGCCGTCGTCGGAGTTGATCGCGATGCGGCCGATGATCTCGCCGAAGGCCAGGGTCACGATCGCGATGTAGTCGCCGCGCAGGCGCAGCGTCGGGAAGCCCAGCAGGGCGCCCAGCGAGGCGGCGGCGACCGCCGCGATCGGCAGCACGATCAGCCAGTTGAGGTGGATGCCGGGCTGCTCGTTCAGGATCTCGGACACGCCGATGTGGATGTCCGCGCCGCTGAACCAGCTCGAGCCGAGCCAGCCCATCGTGTACGCGCCGATCGCGAAGAACGCGACGTAGCCGAGGTCCAGCAGGCCGGCGAAGCCGACCACGATGTTCAGCCCGAGCGCCATGACGACGTAGACCAGGGCGATCGTGGCGTCGTTCATGAACCCGCTGCCGGAGTCGTAGAAGAACGGCAGCACGATCGCGATCCCGATCACGGCGATCGTGAGGATCGTGGTCGTGCGGACCTTCCCGACGCGCTTGGGCAGCTTGAACGAGCGTGCGCGTGCGGCCATGGCGCTCATCCGGCCTCCCTGGTCTCTTCCCCGAGCAGGCCCTGGGGCCGGAACACGAGGATCAGCACGAGGTACGCGAAGACGATCGCGGGCGTCCACTCGGTGCCGATCCGGTTGTCGGAGATCTGCTGGATGACCCCGATGATCAGGCCACCGAGGATGGCGCCCTTGATGTTGCCGATGCCGCCCATGACCGCCGACGTGAACGCGAGCAGGCCGGCCGTGAAGCCGGAGAAGAACCACACGTCGGTCTGATACAGGGCGTAGATCAGCCCCGCCGCGCCGGCCATCAGACCACCGAGCAGGAACGTGAAGGAGATCGTCGTGTCGACGTTGATGCCCATCAGGCGCGCGGCCTGCGGGTCCTGCGCCGTCGCGCGCATGGCACGGCCGATGCGCGAGCGGGCGATGAAGCCCACGAGGAAGATGAACAGCGGCACGGTCACCGCGAGCGCGAGGACGTCCCCGTGGGTGATCGGGATGCCGAGGAAGGTGAAGAAGTGCTTCTGGGACTCGATCAGGTCCGGCACGCCGCGGTGCGAGCCGCCGAGCCACAGCAGGCCGACGTTCTGCAGGATGAACGAGAAGCCGACCGCCGTGATCAGCGGCGCCAGCTTCGGCGCGTTGCGCAATGGTCGATACGCGACCCGCTCGATCATCACGTTGAGGCTCCCGCACGCGACCATCGCAACGACCAGGATCAGGAGCAGGCCGAACAGCAGGCCGAGGTTGCCGGTGGCGACCGTCAGGCCGATCGTCCCCATGAGCCCGTACGCCACGAAGCTGCCGATCATGAACAGATCGCCGTGGGCGAAGTTGATCAGCTCGATGATGCCGTAGACGAGCGTGTAGCCGACGGCGATGAGCGCCCAGATGGCGCCGTTGGACAGCCCGTCCTTCATGTTGGTGGCGAGCCGGGACAGATCGCCGTCGTCCTGCAGATCCTGGATCCCGTAGGCGACCGGGAGGATCAGCAGGATCGCGATCAAGCCGTACTTGGAGACGAACTCGCGTGCGACCTCTCCGCGTGAGCGCGACGGTCGTACGGGGATGGATGCCGATTCCATGGAGGTTGGGGCCGGCGGGCGGCGGCGGGCGGAACGCCCGCCGCCGTGACGCCGATTGGCTGGCCTAGTTGGCCTGCGCCTTGATCACCTTGCTGAACACCAGCTTCCCGCCTTCGGCCTTGTATCCGCCGTAGTCGCTGAGCGTGGTGTCGCCGTCCGCGTCGATGTCGTACGTCCCCAGCGGGCTCTCGCGGCCCTTGGTGGCGAAGAACGCGTCGATCACGGCCTTCTTGTCGTCGCCGCCCTGCGCGATCGCGTCGCACACGACCGCCATCGCCTCGTAGCCGTACACCGCGTACGGGTCGATCTGGTCCTGCGGCTCGCCGTACGTGCTCTCGTAGTCCTTGTAGAACTGCTGACCGGCCGGCGGGAGGTCGTCGGGCGACAGCGTCGGCGCCGTCAGGAACGTCTGCTTCTGGACGTTGTCCGGGATCTCCGCGGTGAAGTCCACCGTCGCGACGCCGTCGGGGCCGAACAGCTTGGCATCCGGCATCGCCGCGTTGAGGTCCTTGTAGAGCTGCGGCGCGTTGTTGTCGATGATGCCGCCGGTGAAGACGCCGTCCGCGCCCGTGCCCTTGATCTTCGAGGCGAGCGCGCGGTAGTTCGCCGCCTTGCCGTCCCACGCGTCCGTGCCCGCGATCTTGAGCCCGAGCGCCTCCGCCGCGGCCTGCGTGTTCTTCGCGACGCCCTTGCCGTACACCTCGGCGTCGTCGAGGATGTACACGTTGGTGACGCCCTCGTCCTTCATGTACTGCGCCTGGGCGGCGCCCTGGATGGTGTCGATCGGCACGACGCGCCCGTAGTTGCGGTCGCCGGCCGGGTAGTACTTGTCCGGCTCGCCCGGCTCGGCGCCGGCGCCACCCTTGGTCAGGCCGAGGGCGGTGTTCGACGGGCTGACATGCAGGATCCCGGCCTCGTTCGTGATCGGGATCGAGATCGCCGACGCACCGGAGTTGAACTCGCCGATGTAGGCGATCGCGCTGTCGTCCTGCGCGACCTTGCGCGCGTTGGCCGACGTGGCGCCGGGCTCCCACTTGCCCTCCGCGGCAGTCGCGTCGTCAAGCGACTCGTACTTGATGGCGAAGTCGCCGCACTTGTCGCCCTTCTGCTTCAAAGCGAGCTTGATTCCGTTGATCACGTCCTCGGACTGCGGGCGCGATGCGCCCTGCAGCGGCAGGGACGAGTACACGGTCAGCGATCCGCCGCCACCACCGGAGCTTGCACCGCTCCCGCCGTCACCGCTGCCGCTGTTGTCGTCGTCGCCGCACGCGGCGACTCCCATGGCCAATACGGCCGTCAGGCAGCTCCAGGCTGCCGCATCACGAATCTTCAAGTAACCCCTCCTCAAAGGGTTGACCTTGATCAGAGCGCGCGATTCTATTCATCGCGCCGGATCCGACGCAATGTTTCGCCTGTTAGCCGCGCGTTAGCGAGGGGTGTAGCGGTCGCTCGGCTGCTCGGGACGGCGGTTGCCGGGCAGGTACGGGGCGACGAGGCGCGCCGTCGCGGCGAGGAACACCATCAGCACCGCGACCAGGAGGGCGTCGAACGACTTGACGCTGAGCGACAGCAGCACAATCCATACGGCGGCGGCGGCGACGGCGGTGAGCAGGAGGCTCATAAGGGGAGCCATCATAGTGCTCCGCCGGGCATCCGGACGGCGGTCTGATTGGCATGCCGGACATCGTGTCCGGGCTTATCACCGAAGGGCTGCGGCGAACCGGCGCACCAGGTCGCGCACCGCGGACGCGGGCTCCGGCGCCTCGGCCGCGGCCCGAACCAGGCGCGAGCCGACGATCACGCCGTCGGCGCCGGCGTCCGCCGCTTGGGCGGCCGCCTCGGGGCTGCCGATGCCGAAGCCGACCGCGACCGGGACGTCCGCATGCGCCTTCGTGCGCGCGAGGATCGCGGGGAGGTCGTCGGCCAGCCCCTGCCGCTCGCCGGTCGTGCCGGTGACCGAGACCGCGTAGACGAACCCGCGCGCGGAGCGGCCGATCGCGGCGAGCCGCTCCTCCGGCGTCGTCGGCGCGACGAGCGCGACGAGCGCGACGCCCGTCGCATCGCAGGCGGCCAGCGTCTCGCCGGCCTCCTCGAGCGGCAGGTCGGGGACGATCAGGCCGCTGATGCCGCGCTCGGCGAGCTCGTCGGCGAAGCGCTCCGGGCCGCGCGCGAGCACGAGGTTGGCGTAGCACATGAGCACGACCGGGACCGAGTCCGCGAGCGCGCGCCCGACCTCGAGCACGCCGTGCAGCGTGGCGCCCGCCGCCAGCGCGGCGGTGCCCGCGGCGTGGATCACCGGGCCGTCGGCGAGCGGGTCGGAGAACGGCACGCCGAGCTCGACGAGGTCGGCGCCGGCCTCCGCGTACGCCTCGCCGATCGCGCGCGACGTCGCGACGTCCGGGAAGCCGCCCATGAGGTACGGCATGAGCGCGGCGCGCTTGTCGGCGCCGGCGAACGCCGCGGCGATGTGCTCGATGCCGGTCATCAGATGGTCGCCTTCGCGGCCCACGTGCCCGCATGTGC
>DATHJG010000130.1:0-15737 GCA_035489875.1 Solirubrobacteraceae bacterium
GCATCCGCGCGTGGTGCACATGCGAGTCCCACGCCAGCGCGACGAGCGCGTTGACGTCCAGCAGCACCACGATCCGGCCGTCAATCCTCGTCGAGCGCGCGCCGCACCATCTCCGGCGTGATGGCCGGCGTGCCGGCCGGCACGCGGATCACCGGCAGGCCCTCGGCCGCCTCGACCCGGGCGGGCGTGAGCCCGCGGCGGGCGAGCTCCGAGACGACAGAGCCCAACGACCGGCGTTCGGCGGCGGCCAGCTCCCGGGCGGCGAGCACGACGTCATCGTCGATGTCCAGTGTCGTCCGCACGCGGTTTGATGCTATCGCATCAGCGCATCATCGACGCGCGGGCACCTGCGCTCCTTCAGGCATGGCTGCCGTCCGGCGCCGTCACGGACAGGAACACGACCGCGCCGCCCAGCCCGGCGTCGGCCTCGCTCACGACCAGCGGAGCTCCCGACGATCCGATGAAGTGCGCTCCCGCGCAGTCGGTCCAGTCGCGCGAGAGCGGCGCCCCGGGCGGGTTGCTGCTGACGACTCCCGTCACGCGGCGCGTCGTTCGCCCCGGACCCTCGGGCAAGGTCTGGCTGCGGATCAGGTCGCGGCCTTGCCAGGTGACGATCGGTCGCGTGGGCGTCAGGCTGAGCGGGTTCGACCACGCGTTGCATGCCGACACCGCGATCTGCACGTCCACGGAGGGCAGCTTGCGCGGCGCCCTGCCCGGCCTCTTCGTCACCCGGCGCAGCACCGTCGTCTCGACGACGACCCGGATCCGCCCGTCCGGCATCCGCTCGGCCTTCAGGGAGACCGATCCCGTTCCCAGATCTCCCAGGATCGAACGCCCGGCCGGCGTCACCGACGCGATCGTCGACGAGCCGGAGAGCTGGGCGGCTGCGGCCGGGTCCGCGGCGAGCGCGACCACCAATGCGAGAAGCGCGATACGCAACCACCGGCACGATATAGAGACATGCCGGTTTGTCAAGCGGTCCGCCGACGAGCCGCCGCACCTGCTCGAGTGCGGGCCCACCGCTTGCCGTACGGATTCAGATCAGGCGGCGCAGCAGGCTGCCCACGCCCATGAGCAGGCCCTTGAGCAGGCCGAGCACGCCCGCGAGCAGACCGGCCACGGCGAGCACGAGACCCCGGATCAGACCCATGCCGCTACCGCCCCGCGCCCTTGAGCCGGCCCTTGGCCGTCCGAGCCGCGCCGCGGACGCGTGCGGCCTTGCCCTTCGCGCCGGCCTTGCGGTTGCCGGTCAGCCTGTGGAAGGCGTCCAGCACCATTGCGGCGAGACGGTCGATCCGACCCTCCCACTTGTCGCGTCGTGCCGACTTCATCGATGGCTCCTCGCGCCGTCCTCGCCATGGACGCCGTGACGGTGCTTCGGGTTTGCCCAGTCTCATCGTTCGCTCACTCCTCTTCGAGGACCACGCAGAGTGTTCCCGCCGCGCCGCTCTACCTAAAAATGGAGTTTCGGCCAACTCCAGCGGGGAGCAGCTCGCCGCAGTCAGCGGCCGGAACCGCGCTCCCTCGGAACCCGAACTTCACATGTCGAATACATCACTCGTTGGGCCGCATTTCGGCCATCCTGGTGCATAATCCCTGACCGCTGGGCCGAGAGCGAGTGGCCGTCAAGCGATAGAACCGCAGAGGGATCGTTCGACGGTGGTCCTGCGCCCGCAGGCCACGAGACGGGTCGTGACTTTTGGGTACTCCCAGAAACCGGTGTTGCTGTGGCGGTGCGCTCGCCAGGTACGACGCTTGGCCGGGAGGGCAGCGCCGTGACTGAGGCGAGCGGTTCCCGGGCCGTTCGGGCGAAGGCGCGCGTGACGCCGCGCGGCCTCCAGCTCGCTCCCGGCATCGAGTTCGACGCCTGGACCGCGATCGGTCGTCGCGTCGCCATCATCGCGAATGCGTCCGCGTGGTGCCTGGGAGACTGGCTCGTCTACGGCGAGCGGGCCTTTCCCGCGCGCTACAAGACCGCGCTCGCGGCGACGTCGCTCGACTACCAGACGCTGCGGAACTACGCGTGGGTCGCGCGTCGCTTCGAAGTGTCCCGCCGGCGGGACAACCTGAGCCTTCAGCACCACGCGGAGGTGGCGGCCCTCCCCGAGCCGGAGCAGGATCTCTGGCTGCATCGAGCAGAACGCTCGCACTGGTCCCGGAACGAGCTCCGCAGGCGCGTCGGCGCTGCGCGCCGCGCGTCTCGCCGTGGGATACCCGACTCGGCCGTGAGGGTCAGCGTCGAGGTGACCAGGACGCGAGAGCAGCGTTGGCGGGAGGCGGCGGACGCCGCGCACCAGACGCTCCCCGAGTGGATCGCGACGGCGGTCGACGCTGCCGCCGACGCCACGCTGATCGGACCGCCACACGCTCCGGTGGAGTTGACACAGCGCACCTAACCTGACCAGGGACCGACGCGTCTCTGGCGTTCATAGTGCCGCTGCGCGTGCCGGTCGCCACGCCCGGGTCCATGCCGGGCGCCGCTTGACCATAAATCGGCATATCGCTTGGATCGGGCCTTCTGGTGGCATCGGCGCGCACCGTGTACCCCGGGGCTGGACCACCGGTCGAACACCCGCTTGTGAAACAGGCCGCGCGCACCTTGACACCGACGGGAACGCGTAAGTAGAACGCCGGGTGGAGTCAGCAAGTCCTGTTCCTCGACTCGCGGCGGGCAGTCAGCACGGCGTTTCACCATGAGCGCACGTGTCGATCACCCCTGCCCGCCCGGGATGGTGTGTGAGTTGAAACACGAAGAACCGATGACGAATCAGTCAGGTCTCGACCTCGCGGTCCTCTCGCCCGCCGGGCCGCCCGACGAGCGGCTGGCGATCGCCGGCTCGCGCGCCGGGGCGATCGGCGTGCTGAACCTCGAGTTCGCCACGGCGGCCGCCGATGCCGCGGCGTCGCTCTCCCGCCTCGCGGCGCTGGGCCGCGGGCGCTGGGGGGCGCTCGTCGACGGCGCGACCGACATGCTCGACACCGTCCTGGCGGCACCGGGAGAGCTCGGCGTCGTGCTGATCGCCAACGGCAGCGCCGATCGCCTCCCGGGCCAGCTCGCCGCGATCCGCTCGCGCGGCGCTCGCGGCATCTTCGTCGCCACGAGCCTGGACGGGGCGCGCGCCGGCGAGGCGTCCGGCTTCGACGCCGTCGTCGCGAAGGGTCACGAGGCCGGCGGCTGGGTCGGCGAGGACGGGGCGTACGTGCTCCTGCAGCAGTGCGTCGCAGAACTCCGGATTCCGGTGTGGGTCCAGGGCGGTGTCGGCCTGCACACCGCGGCGGCCTGCCGTCTGGCCGGCGCCGCCGGCGCGGTGCTGGACGCCCAGCTCCTGCTGGCGCGCGAGACGCCGCTCGACGAGGCCGCGAAGGAGCGCTTGCGCGGCATGGACGGGAGCGAGACGGTCTGCGCCGGCCCGGCCGGAGCTCGGCTGCGCGTCTTCTCGCGGCCGGGGCTGGCGGCGGTCGAGGACCTGCTGGGCCTCGAGGAGTCCCCCGTGGGCGAGGACCGGGACGCCTGGCGTGCCGCCGCCGGGTCGCGCGTGGACTGGCGCTCAGGATTGCTCACCGTCGGCCAGGACGCCGCCTTCGCCGCCGAGCTCGCGCGGCGCTTCGTGACCGTCGGGGGCATCCTCTCGGCGCTCGGCGGCGCCGTCGCGGAGCAGTGCCGGGCCGCCCGGCGCATCGACCCGCTCGGCGAGGACGCGCCGCTCGCGCGCTCGCACGGCACCCGCTACCCGATCGTCCAGGGCCCGATGACGCGCGTCAGCGATCGCGCCGAGTTTGCCGCGGCGGTCGCCGACGCCGGCGCGCTGCCGCTGCTCGCGCTGGCGCTCATGCGCGGGAACGAGTCGGCCGCCCTGCTCGCCCGGACCGCGGGCCTCATCGGCGACCGCCCGTGGGGCGTCGGCATCCTCGGCTTCGTGCCGCCGGAGCTGCGCGCCGAGCAGCTCGACGCGATCGGAGCCAATCGGCCGCCGTTCGCGCTGATCGCGGGCGGCCGGCCCGACCAGGCCCGCGGGCTGGAGGCCGACGGCATCGCGACCTACCTGCACGTGCCGTCGCCGGGCCTGCTGCGGCTCTACCTGACCGACGGTGCGCGGCGGTTCGTCTTCGAGGGCAGGGAGTGCGGCGGCCACGTCGGGCCGCGAACCAGCTTCGTCCTGTGGGACACGATGATCCGGACGCTGCTGGAGCAGATCCCGCCGGGCGCGGACGCGTCGGAGTACCACGTGCTGTTCGCCGGCGGCGTCCACGACGCGACGTCCGCCGCGATGGTCGCCGCGGCCGCGGCGCCGCTGGCCGAGCGCGGCGTCCGGGTCGGCGTGCTCGTCGGCACCGCGTACCTGTTCACAGAGGAGGCGGTCCGCGACGGGGCGATCACCGAGCGCTTCCAGCGGGCGGCGGTGGCCGGCGACCGCACGGTGCTGCTCGAGAGCGGCCCCGGCCACGCGACGCGCTGCCTGGCGTCGCCATACGCCGACGAGTTCCTCGAGGAACGGCGACGCCTGCGGCGCATGCGGCTGTCCGGCGAGGAGCAGCGCCTGCGGCTCGAGGGCCTGAACATCGGCCGGCTGCGGGTCGCCGCGAAGGGCATCGACCGCAACCCGGACCCGGCGGGGCCGAAGCTGATGACGGTCGACGGAGCGACCCAGTGGGGGCGCGGCATGTACATGATCGGCCAGGTCGCGGCCATGCGCGACCGGGTGTGCTCGCTGGCCGACCTGCACGCCGACGTCTCGGCCGGCGGCAGCGCGCGACTGCGCGCCCTCCCGGAGCCGGCGCCGGCGCGCGAGACGGCGCCGCCGCCCGCCGACATCGCGATCGTCGGGATCGGGTCGATCGTCCCGGGCGCGCCGGACGCCCGCTCGTTCTGGGCGAACATCCTGAACAAGGTCGACGCGGTGACCGAGGTCCCCGCGACCCGCTGGGACTGGCGCCGGTACTTCGACGCCGACCGCGCCGCCCCCGACCGGATCTACTCGCGCTGGGGCGGCTACGTCGACGACGTGCCGCTCGACCCCGTCGCGCTCGGCATGCCGCCCAACTCGCTGCGCTCGATCGAGCCCTTCCAGCTCCTCGGGCTGCTGACGGCGCACGCCGCGCTCGGCGACGCCGGCTATGCGGACCGTCCCTTCGCGCGCGAGCGCACGTCCGTGATCCTCGGCGCGGGAGGCGGCGGAGCGGACCTGGCCGTGGGCTACACGGTCCGATCCGCGCTGCCCTCCCTGTTCGGCGCGGACGCGTCGAGGATGACCGAGGCGCTCGACGAGCGGCTGCCCCAGTGGACCGAGGACAGCTTCCCGGGCCTGCTCATGAACGTGGCGGCCGGCCGGATCGCCAACCGGCTCGACCTCGGGGGCGCCAACTACACCGTCGACGCCGCGTGCGCGTCGTCGCTGGCGTCGATCGCGCTCGCGGTCGGAGAGCTGCAGACGGGTACGAGCGACGTGGCGATCGCCGGCGGCGTCGACGCGATCCAGAACCCGTTCGCGTATCTCTGCTTCTCGAAGACCCAGGCCCTGTCGCCGACTGGCCGCTGCCGGCCGTTCGACGCGGCGGCCGACGGGATCGCGATCAGCGAGGGCTTCGCGGCCGTCGTGCTCAAGCGCCTGGCCGACGCCGAACGCGACGGCGACCGCATCTACGCGGTCATCCGCGGCGTCGGCAGCGCCAGCGACGGGCGCGACCGGAGCCTGACCGCGCCGCGGCCGGAAGGGCAGATGCGGGCGCTGCGGCGGGCGTACGCGAACGCGGGTTGCTCGCCGGCGACCGTCGGGCTGGTCGAGGCGCACGGCACCGGCACGGTCGCCGGGGACCGCGCCGAGGTCGAGGCGATCTCCGCCGTCTACGCCGACGCCGGCGCCGGCGTCGCGCGCTGCGCGATCGGCTCGGTGAAGTCGATGATCGGCCACACCAAGGCGACCGCGGGCGTCGCCGGCCTGATCAAGGCCGCGCTCGCCCTCCACCACAAGGTGCTGCCGCCGACGCTGGGGGTGACGACGCCGAACCCGAAGGCCGACTTCCCCTCGAGCCCGTTCTACGTGAACACCGAGACGCGCCCGTGGATCCACGACACCGAGGACCACCCGCGTCGCGCGGCGGTGAGCGCGTTCGGCTTCGGCGGCACGAACTTCCACATCGTGCTCGAGGAGTACGCCGGCGCGTTCCTGCCGGAGCGCGAGCAGGCGGTCGACCCGTGGCCGGCGGAGCTGCTGCTGTTCGCCGGCGAGTCGCGCGCTGAGCTGGTCGCCGCCCTGACCGCGGTCGGGGCGGCGCTGGAGGCCGGTGCGGAGCCGCCGCTCGCCGACCTCGCCGCGTCGCTCGCGGCGCAGGCGCCTCCCGCCGGCGACCGCGGCCCGCGGCTCGCGATCGTGGCGGACTCGCTCGCGGACCTGCGGCAGAAGCTCGATCAGGCACGCGAGTTGCTCGCCGGCGGCTCCGAGCGCGCCCATGTCCCGAGCGGCGTCCATTTCGCCGCGCGTGGTCTGGCCCACGAGGGCGAGGTGGCCGTCCTGTTCCCCGGTCAGGGCTCGCAGTCGGTCGACATGGGCCGCGACCTCGCGGTGGCGTTCCCGGAGCTGCGCGAGTGCCTCGAGCGCGCGGACCGCGTCCTCGCCGGCCGGCACGACCAGCCGCTGAGCCGCTACGTCTTCCCGCCGCCGGCGTTCACGCCCGACGAGCAGCGCGGGCGCGAGGCCGACCTCACCCAGACCGACGTCGCCCAGCCGGCGCTGGGGGCGATCGACCTCGGCTACCTCGCGCTGCTGCGCTCGTTCGGCGTCGAGCCGCAGCTCGTCGCCGGGCACAGCTACGGCGAGTTCGTCGCCCTCGCCGCGGCCGGCAGCCTCGACGAGGCCGGCCTGCTGCACCTGTCCGAGGCGCGCGGCCGCTTCATCCGCGAGGGCGCCGCGGAGGAGAGCGGGGCGATGGCGGCGATCGACGCCTCGCCCGACGTGCTCGCGGGGCTGCTCGAGGCCGAGGACCTGGTGCTCGCCAACCTCAACGCGCCCGAGCAGACGGTCGTCTCCGGCTCGCGGGCCGCGATCGAGGCGGCGATCGCGTGGTGCGCCGAGCGCGACCTCCGTGCGCGCGCGCTGCCGGTGGCGTGCGCATTCCATTCGCGCTACGTCGCGCCTGCGCAGCGACGGCTCGCCGAGGAGCTGGGGCGGACGGCGATCAGCCCGCCGCGCATCCCGGTGTTCTCGAACACCACCGCGGCGCCGTACCCGGCGGATCCGGCGGCGATCGCCGAGCTGCTCGGCCGGCACCTGACCGAGCCGGTGGAGTTCGTCCGCGAGATCGAGGCGATGCACGCCGCCGGTGCCCGGATCTTCGTCGAGGCCGGCCCGCGCGCGGTGCTGACCGGGCTCGCCGGCCGGATCCTCGGCGACCGTCCGCACGTCGCGGTGCCGATGGATCGTCCCGGCCGCCCGGGGCTGGTGCAGCTCCTGGACTGCCTCGCGACGCTCGCGGTCGAAGGCGCCCCGGTCGACGTCGCCCGGCTGTTCCGCGGGCGGGCCACGGAGCGCCTCGACATGCGAACGCTCGAACCGGCGGCGGGGCGCCCACAGCGCTCGGCGGCCACATGGCTCGTCAACGGCGGCCGCGCGCGGCCTGCCGACGCTCCCCTGACCCCACCCGTTCCCGTGCCACTGGAGGCCCTGCAGATGACCAACGCGAACGGCGCCGAAGCCAACGGCCGCCACGACGCGCACGCCGCCGCGCCCGCCGCGGCGGGGGAGCTGATGGCGGGCTACCAGCGGCTGATGCAGCAGTTCCTCGAGACCGAGCAGGCGGTCATGCTCGCCTACCTCGGCGGGGCGCCCCGGTCGAGTGCGCCGCTGCCGGCCCTGCCGACCTCGAACGGGGAGCCGCCGCCCGTCGTCGCCGTCCCGCCCCCCGTCGTCGCCGTCGCGCCGCCCCCCGACCCGGTCGAGCCGGTCGCGGCGCCCGCGTCCAACGGTCACGCCGCGCCGGCGAACGTGCAGGCGAGGCTGCTGGAGGTCGTGAGCGAGCGCACCGGCTATCCACCGGAGATGCTCGACCTCGACGCGGACATGGAGGCCGACCTCGGCATCGACTCGATCAAGCGCGTCGAGATCGCCGGGACCATGGCGCAGGGCCTGGACGTTCCCGACGGCGTCGAGCTCGACATCGAGGAGCTGACCGCCAGCCGCACGCTGCGCGAAGTGGCGGCCGCGCTGGAGCGGGTCGTCGACGGCGCCGAGCCGGAGGCAGCGCGCCCTTTTGAGGATGAACCGGCCGACGAGGAGCGCATCGGCCGGTTCGTGCTGCGGACGGCGGGCGCTCCCGCGCTCGCCGAGCGCTCCGACCTCGCCCCCGGCGGGGCGATCGTGATCGTCGACGACGAGACGGGCGTCGGCGCCGCCCTGGGCGAGCTGCTCGAGCGGCGCGGCCAGCAGACCGCGCTCGTCGACCCCGCGCTCCTCGGCGATCAGGTCGGGGTGGCCCAGGTGATCGAGGAGGTCGCCGCGCGGATCGGGCGCGCGAAGGCGCTCGTCCACCTCGCCGCGCTCGGCTCGGAGCCGAGCGATCACGCCACCACCCTGTTCCTGCTCGTCGGCGCCCTGCGCGAGGACCTGGAGGCCGCGGCCGCCGCGGGTGGCGCGGCGGTGCTCGGCGCGACGCCGATGGGCGGCGCGTTCGCGGTGGCCGGCGACACCTCGCGACTCGACCCCGGGCAGGGGGCGATCCCCGGGCTGCTCAAGGCGCTCGCGCTCGAGTGGCCCGGGGTCAGTGTCAAGGCGATCGACCTGGAGCCGGCCGCCGCCGCCGAGACGGCCCGCCGTCTCGAGGACGAGCTGCTGTCCGCGGACGGCGCCGTCGAGGTGGGCTACCGCGACGGCGCGCGGACCGTCCTGGAGCTCGAGGCCGCGCCGCTCGACGACCGCACGGGCGCCGCACCGCTCGACGCCGACTCGGTCGTGCTGATCACCGGCGGGGCCCGCGGCATCACGGCCGAGGTCGCCCTGCGACTCGCCGAGCGGTACGGCCCGACGCTGGTCCTCGTCGGTCGCACCGAGCCGGTCGACGAGCAGCCGGCGACCGCCGGCGTCGACGGCGAGCGCGAGCTCAAGCGCGCGATCTTCGAGCAGCGACGCGAGGCCGGCCTCGACGTCACGCCCGCCGCCGTCGAGCGGGAGTACCGGCGGGTCGCCCACGGCCGCGAGGTGGAGGCCAACCTCGCGCGGATGCGCGCCACGGGAGCGCGCGTCGAGTACCGCGTCTGCGACGTGCGCGACGGCGCGGCGCTCGCCGCCCTCGTCGACGCCGTGTACGACGAACACGGGCGGATCGACGGCGCGATCCACGGCGCGGGGGTGATCGAGGACAAGCTGGTGCGCGACAAGCGGCCGGATTCGTTCGAGCGCGTCATGTCCACGAAGGCGGGCTCGGCGCGCGCGCTGGCCGCCGCGCTGCGTCCCGAGTCGCTGCGCTTCCTGGTCCTGTTCAGCTCGGTCTCGGGGCGGTTCGGGAACGCCGGGCAGGCCGACTACGCCGCCGCGAGCGAGGTGCTGAGCAAGCTCGCGTGGGACCTCGACCGGCGCTGGCCCGCCCGCGTCGTGGCGATCGACTGGGGCCCGTGGCTCACGGCCGGCATGGTCACGCCCGAGGTCCGGCGCCAGTTCGCCGAGCGCGGCGTCGAGCTGATCCCGGTGGACGTCGGCTGCCGGCGCCTCGACGAGGAGATCCGCCTCGGCCGCAAGGGCGAGGCGGAGGTGGTCATCGGCGGGTTGGCCCAACGCGAGGCCGCGCCCCGCTCGCCGCTCGCGGTCGGCAGCGCCGCCACGCGCCGGGCCGACGGCGGCGCCGAGCTCGTCCGCACGCTCGATCCGCGCCGGGATCTCTACCTGGCCGACCACCGCCTCGACGACAACCCGGTGTTCCCGTTCGCCGCGGCGATGGAGCTGATGGCCGCGGCGGCGGCGACGGCGCGGCCGGACCTCCGGTTCGCCGGTCTCCGGGGGATCCGGTTGCTGCGCGGGATCACCGTCGAGGGCGAGCCGCCGGCCGTCCGGGTCGTCGCCCGGCCGGCGCAGGGAACGAGCATGGACCTCACGATCGCCCCGCTCGACGGCGACCCGCGCCCGCACTTCACATCGGTGGTCGAGCTCCGGGAGCGGCTGGCCGAGCCGGTCGGCGAGCCCGAGGCCCTGCCCGCGCTCGCCGCCTTCCCGATGACGCCGGAGGAGGCGTACGACGCGTACCTGTTCCACGGGCCGCTGTTCCAGGGGATCGCCGCGATCGAGGGGATGGACGAGCGCGGGGCGCGCGCGCTGATGCGCCCGTCATCGCCCGCGGACTGCCTCCGGGACGCGGGCAGTCCCGGCGCCTGGCTGCTCGATCCGATCCTCGTCGACTGCGCGCTGCAGATGCAGGTGCTGTGGGCGCGCGTGCACTGGGACGTGACGCTGCTGCCCGCGCAGATCGACGGCTTCCAGCGGTTCGCCGCGCTGCCCTCACCGGCGGAGCTCGTCCGGCACGAGCTGCGCGTCCGGCCCGCCAGCCGGGCACCGATGTGCACGGCCGACCACTGGCTCTACGGGCCGGACGGCGAGCTGCTCGCCACGCTGACCGGCGTCGAGGGCGTCGGCAACCGCGCGCTGAACCGGCTCGCGAGCGTGACCGCGCGATGAGCGAGCCGATCGCCATCGTCGGCATGTCGTGCCGGTTCCCGGGCGCGCCGGACGTCGACGCGTACTGGCGCAACATCCTCGCCAAGGTCGACGCCGTGTCCGATCCGCCGCCGGAGGCGTGGGACACCGACGTCTACTACGACCCCTCGTTCGAGGACACCGACAAGACGTACTGCAAGCGCGGCGGCTACCTCGGGTCGCTGGTCTCGTTCGACCCGCTCGCGCACGGCATCCCGCCCCTGTCGGTCGGCGGCGAGCCCGACCAGTGGCTCGCGCTCGACGTGGCCAAGGAGGCGCTGGTCGACGCCGGCCTGGACGAGCTCCCCGAGCAGGTGCGCGCGCGGACCGGGATCGTGCTCGGCAAGGGCACCTACCTCAACGGCGGCAACGCCGTCGCCGTCCAACGCGGGCTGATCGTCGACCAGACGCTCGAGCTCCTCCGCCAACTGCATCCCGAGCACGACGAGGAGGACCTCGGCCGCCTGCGGGAGGAGATGAAGCGGGCGCTCCCCGCGCTGGGCCCCGAGCGCGTGGCCGGCCTGATCCCCAACATCATCGTGGGCCGGATCGCCAACCGGCTCGACCTCATGGGGCCGACCTACACGGTCGACGCCGCGTGCGCGTCGTCGCTGATCGCGATCGACCTCGCCATGCGCGACCTGCGCGACGGCGGCTGCGACCTGGCGCTCGCGGGCGGGTCGCAGGTGTGGGTTCCGGTCCCGACGCTCAACCTCTTCTGCCAGCTCGGGGCGCTCTCGCGCAAGGAGCAGATCCGGCCGTTCGACGCGCAGGCCGACGGGACGCTGCTCGGCGAGGGGATCGGCATGGTGGTGCTCAAGCGCCTGTCGGACGCGCAGCGCGACGGCGACCGCGTGTACGCCGCCATCCGCGGCGTCGGCGTGTCCAGCGACGGCCGTGGCGCGAGCGTCATGGCGCCCCGGCCGGAGGGCGAGGTGCTGGCGCTGCGGCGCGCCTACGAGCAGACCGGCCTCTCACCCGCCACGATCGGGCTCCTCGAGGCCCACGGCACCGGCACGGCGGTGGGCGACGTGGTCGAGATGCAGGCGCTCACCGAGGTGTTCGGCGAGCGCGACGGCCCGCTCGCGCGCTGCGCGGTCGGGACCGTCAAGTCGATGATCAGCCACACGATCCCCGCCTCCGGGGTCGCCGGGGTCATCAAGCTCGCGCTGGCGCTGCACCACCGCGTGCTGCCCCCGACCCTGCACTGCGACGCGCCGAACCCCAAGCTCGAGCTCGAGCGCACGCCGTTCTACATCAATACCGAGACGCGGCCCTGGATCCACGGCGGGCCGGAGCCGCGCAGGGCGGGCATCAACGCCTTCGGCTTCGGCGGGATCAACGCGCACGCGATCCTCGAGGAGGTCCCCGCCGGCTCCGACACGGCGCACCTGCCGCCGTGGGACTGCGAGGTCGCGATCCTCGAGAGCGACTCGGCCGCCGGGCTGGCCGAGCAGGCCGCCCGCCTCGCCGCCGCGCTCGATCCGGCGCCGGCGGCGTTCACGCTCACGGACCTGGCGGCGACGCTCAGCCGGCAGGTCGGGCGGGTGACCGATCCGGTCCGGCTCGCGCTTGTCGCCGACTCGTTCGCCGACCTCCGGACCAAGCTGATCGGTGCGGCCGAGCGCCTCGCACAGCCCGACTGCCGGCGCATCAAGGGCGCGTCCGGCACCTACTACGCCGCCGAGCCGCTGGCGCGCACGGGCAAGCTCGTCCTGGTCTTCCCGGGCGAGGGCGCTCAGTACCCGAACATGCTCTCGGACCTCTGCCTGCACTTCCCGGAGGTCCGCGACGCGTTCGACCAGGTGGACCGGATCTACGCCGGCCACCCGCGCGGTCACCTGTCGAGCGACTGGGTGTTCCCGCGGCCGGCGTTCAGCGACGCGGAGCGCCGCGAGGCCGAGGCGCGCCTGATGCAGATGGACATCGCCGTGGAGTCGGTGCTGAGCGCGAACGAGGCGGTGCACCGGCTGCTGTCGCGTCTCGGCGTGCGCCCCGACGCCTGCGTCGGCCACAGCACCGGCGAGTTCTCCGCCGCCCACGCCGCCGGCGTGCTGCAGATCGACGGCGAGGAGCGGCGGGCCCGCTTCAGCGAGGGGCTCTACGCCTGCTACGCCGACGCCGACGCCCGCGACGACCTGCCGCGCGCGGTCCTGCTCGCGGTCGCGGCGCCGCGCGAGCAGGCCGAAGCGATCGCTCGCGAGGCGGGCGGCGACGTCTGCGTGGCGATGGACAACTGCCCGCATCAGGCGGTGCTCGTGGGCGAGCCGGCGGCCGCCGAGCGCGCCCGCGCGATCCTCGTGCGCGAGGGCCTGATCCACGAGCAGCTCCCGTACGACCGCGCCGTGCACACGCCGCGCTTCGCCCCGTTCGCCGACCGGCTGCGCGACGTGTTCGCCGCCACGGACGTGGCGGCCCCGCACACGCCGCTGTACTCCTGCACGACCACTGGCCGGTGTCCCGTGGACCCCGCCGCGATCCGCGAGCTGCTCGTCGAGCACTGGGTGAGCCCGGTCGAGTTCCGGCGCACGATCGAGGCCCTGTACGACGAGGGCGCCCGCGTGTTCGTCGAGTGCGGGCCGCGCGGCAACCTGACCGCGTTCATCGAGGACATCCTGCGCGGCCGCGAGCTCTGCGCCGTGGCGGCCGACGTGCAGCGCCGGTCCGGCACCAGGCAGCTCAACCACCTCGTCGCGATGCTCACCGTGCACGGCGTCGAGCTCGAGCTGGCCGAGCTGTACGCCGGCCGCGGGGCGCGCGACGTCGCATGGGAGGACGCGAGCACGCACGCCGCGCCGGCGCACGCCGCGCCGATCGCCCTCGCCAGCCGGTGGCCGATGCTGCGGCTCCCCGACGCGGCGGTCGAGACACTGCGCGCGACCAGGGCGCCCGCGCCGGCCCCGGCCCTCGTGGGCGCGCCGGACGGCGCCGACCCCGCGATCGACGGCCACCTGCGGACGATGCAGCGCTTCCTCAGCACGCAGCAGGAGATCATGCAGGCCGTCCTGCACGCCCCGGAGCCGGGCCTAGCGCATCCCCTGCTCGGCGAGGTGGTCGCGTCGACGCCGGGCGCCGAGCTCGTCGCCCGCCGCGTGGTCGACCCGGCGTCAGACCCCTATCTCGACGACCACCGTCTCGGCGGCGGCCTCGCGGTGATGCCGCTGGCCATGAGCCTGGCGATCCTCGCCGAGGCGGCCGCCGAGCTGGTCGGCGACCTCGGCGTGATCGGCCTGCGCGACGTGCGCGCCCACCGCTGGCTCGCGTTCGGCGACGAGCCGCAGACGGTGGAGGTGCGGGCCCGCGTCGTGCCCGGCGACGGCGCGACGGCACGGGTCCGCGTCGAGCTGCGGAACCTCACCGAGGCTCCGCTGCCGAGCCCGGTGGTCGAAGCCACGGTGCTGCTCGCGGCCGCCATGCCGGCCCAGCCCACGCCGCTGCCGGCGCTCGCCGACGCACGACCCTCCCGGTGGAGCGGCGACGAGCTCTACCGGGAGGCGATGTTCCACGGCCCCCGCTGGCAGGCCGTGCGGGCGCTCGAGGCGACGGGTGCGCGCGGCGCGCGCGCCCGCCTGGAGGCGCTGCCGCTCGACGGCTTCCTCCGCGACGCGCCGATGCCGGAGCTCGCCGTGGACCCGATCGCGCTCGACGCCGCGGGCCAGGTGATCGGATTCTGGACGGCCGAGCGGCTCGACCGCGGCAAGGTCGTGTTCCCGTTCCGCCTCGCGGCGCTCGATCTCCACGGCCCGCGGCCAGCGACCGGCGCGGCGCTCGAGTGCACCGCGGACATCGAGCTGATCGGCGACCAGCTCGTGCGCTCGGACATCGACGTCCGGCCGGCGGGCGGTTCCGCCTGGATGCGCCTGACGGGGTGGGAGGACAAGCGCTTCGAGGTCGCCGACGAGCACCTGGCGCTCGTCGTCGGCGGCGCGGGCGCCGAGATGTCGGCGGAGTGGGCCGCGCCGATCGCCGGCATGGCGGGCGGGCCGCCGCTGCACTGCCGCCGGATGACCGCGCGCGTCCCCGCGGACGGCGGGCCGTGGCTGGCGGCGTGGTCGCAGCGCGTGCTCACCCGCGGCGAGCGCGCGCAGCTACAAGCGCTGCGCGCCCCCGAGCCGCGCCGGCTCGAGTGGCTGGCGGCGCGAACGGCCGCCAAGGAGGCGGTGGTGCGCCTCGTGCGCGCGCACGCGGGCGTGGAGCTGGCACCCGCCGACGTGGAGCTCGAGCCCGACGAGCACGGGCGCCCCGTCGTCGTCGGGCGCGCCCGCGACGCGCTGGGCGCGGCGCCGGCCGTCTCGCTCTCGCACTCCGACCGGGAGGCGGTGGCGCTGGCCGCGCTGGGTGGACGCGTCGGGATCGACGTGGAGCGGCTCCGCGAGCGTGCGGCCGGCTTCGCCGACGCCGCGTTCGGCCCCGGCGAGCGCCGGCTCCTCGCCGGCCTGCCCGAGGAGTGGACGCTGCGCTGCTGGTGCGCGAAGGAGGCCGTGGCGAAGGCGCTGGGGTCCGGGCTGCTCCAGCGCCCGCGCGACGCGGAGGTCGTCGCGATCGACCACCCGCAGGGCCGCATCACGGTGCGGCTCGCCGGGCGGTCGCTGATCGCCCACTCCTCCAGGCACGACGACCTCATCGTCGCGACGACGCAGTGCGAACAGGAAGGGAGCCCTGCATGACCGCGGACTCGCGGATCCTCGCCGACGTGCTGGCGATGGTGGACGAGCTGGCGGGCGATTGGGAGTACGACGGCGAGATCACGCCCGACACCTTCTTCCTCGCCGACATGGGTCTCGAGTCGCTGGACCTCGTGGTCCTCGGGACGATGGTCCAGCAGCGCTACGGGCGGCTGCCGTTTGCCGAGTACCTCGCGGAGATCGGGGGGCGCCCGGTCGAGGAGCGCGACATCACGGTCGCGGAGCTGGTGGCGTTCATCGGCGAGCGCCACGCCGGGGTCGGCGTCGGGGAGGCATGACGATGGCGCCGACCCTGCTCCTCGGCATCGACGGCGCCACCTTCACGGTGCTCGATCCGTACATGCAGCGCGGTGTCATGCCGTTCCTGCGCGACCTGACC
>DATHJG010000131.1:0-2522 GCA_035489875.1 Solirubrobacteraceae bacterium
CAGGAGGATGTCGGTGAGCATCTCCCAGTCGGCGTCCGGGGCGGCCTCGCGCACCAGCACGCCGGTGTGCATGCGCAGGAACTCGTACGGCGCCGTGGTGAAGCGCGCGCCGGGCTTGCCGCCCTCGCCGGCGGCGATCAGGTCGGCGTGGTCCTCGAGCAGGTTGAGCTGCGCGCCCGCCATCGCCTTCAGGCGCACCTGCGGCGGCGCGCCCGGTCCGAGCGGCGCCGGCCCGCGGATGATCGCCTCCTGGAACTGCCGCGTGCGCTCGTGCAGCAGCGCGCGCGCCAGCCCGGCGCGGTCGCCGAAGCGGCGGAACAGCGTGCCCTTGCCGACGCCGGCGGCAGCCGCGATCGCGTCCATCGAGACGTTCTCGACGCCGTTGCTGGCGAACAGCCGCTCGGCCGCGCAGAGCACCTTCGAGCGGTTCCGCTGCGCGTCGGCGCGCTCGTGCGGCTCGCCGTCGACGACCGGCAGCTCCAGCGGTAGCAGCGTCTGATCGGCTGTCCGTGCCATCGCGGCTGAGTATGCCAGCGCAAGCGGCCTGCATCCGGGCGGTTTCCCGTACTTCTGTGCCTTCGCTCAGGCGTGTGCCGGCTGCTCGGCGGACGGGCCGGACTGGCCGGCCTCCTCGGGCGCGCCGACGAACTGCCCGCCCGGGCAGCACCTCGCGGCCGTCGGGCGGCGCGGGTTGCGCAGCAGCACGCCGCCGAGCAGCCCGGCCGACGCGAGCATGGCGGCGCCGATGATCGCGGAGAGGTGGAACGTCTTCACGCCGGCGTCGCGAACCGCGCGCGCCACCACGACGCGATCGCCCGGCGGGAGCCCGCGCACGTCGACCGGGCTGAGCGCACGGTCGCGCGCCGCGGCGAGTCGCGTTTCGGCGGCGGGGCTGAGCGGCCGCGCGGCCACGGCGTCGTCGAGCTGCGCCGCATAGGAGGCGGCGAGCGCCGCGCCGACGGCGGCGGTGGCGAGCAGCCCGGCGGTCCTGGCGATCGCGTTGTTGACCGCCGAGGCGATGCCGGCGTCGCTCTCGTCCGCGTCCGCCAGCACGGTCGCCGTGAGCGGCGACACCGTGACCGCGAGGCCGAGCGAGTAGACCACGAGCGCCGGCAGCAGGTCGCGCACGTACGACGTGCTGGCGTCGAGCCGCAGCATCAGCAGGAAGCCGGCGGCGACCAGCAGCGGGCCGACCGTCATGAACCAGCGCGGCCCGTAGCGATCCGCCAGCCCGCCGAAGCGGCGCGAGAGCAGGAACATGGCGAGCGTTGGCACCAGGCTCGCCGAGCCGGACTCCAGCGCGCTGAAGCCCGCGACCTGCTGCAGGAACAGCACGAGGAAGAACGCCTGCAGCGCCATGCCGCCGTACATCAGCAGCGTCTCGATGTTCGCGACCGTGAAGTTCCGTCTTCGGAACAGCTCCAGCGGCAGCATCGGCGCCGGGGTGCGCAGCTCGTACACGACGAACGCGGCGGACACGACGACCCCGCCGACGAGCGGGAGGAAGACGGCGGGGTCCGACCACCCGAGCACCGGCTGCTCGATCAGGCCGAACGACACGCCGGCCAGCCCGAGCGCGCACAGCAGCGCGCCGGTGACGTCGAGCTTCGGCCGTGCGTCGCCCCGTTCGCGCGCCTGCGGCACGTAGCGCGCGGCCATCGCGAGCGTCACGAGCACGAGCGGCACGTTGAGCGCGAACACGAAGCGCCACGAGACGCTGTCGACGATCTGACCGCCGATCAGCGGCCCGACCAGGTACCCCATCCCGCCCCACGCCGTCCACGACCCGATCGCCGCGCCGCGCTCCGATGCCGGGAACACCGCGACGATGATCGCCAGCGACGCCGGCGTGAGCAGCGCGCCCGAGACCCCTTGCAGCGCGCGGGCGACGACCAGCAGCTCCACGGTCGGCGCCAGCGCGCACAGCAGCGACGTCAGCCCGAAGCCCGCGACGCCGAGCGTGAACACGCGCCGCTCGCCGTAGAGATCGGACAGCGAGCCCGAGACGAGGATCAGCGACGAGAGCGTGAGCAGGTAGGCGTTCGCGACCCACTGCTGGCCGGCGAGCCCGCCGCCGAGGTCGTTGGCGATCGTCGGCAGCGCGACGTTGACCACGGTCGCGTCGACGGCCACGACCGCCGAGCCGAGGATCGCCGCGACCAACGCGCCGCGCTTGGTGTCCATCACGCGCACGCTACAGGCGGCAAACCTAAACGGGGTCTGACGCCGTTTATCTTTGGGGGCGTGCTCGCGTACGTCTTCTGGCACGTCGCGGCGCCGGACTTCGACGCCGCCGACTACGAGGCGCGGCTCGCCGCGTTCCCTGCGGCGCTGCGCGCCGAGCGTCCCCCGGGGCTCGAGCTGACCGCCACCGTCGCGCTCGACGCGATCCCGTGGCTCGGCGGCGCTGCCGGCTACGAGGACTGGTACCTCGTCGACGACTTCTCCGCGCTCGGCATCCTCAACGCCGCCGCGGTCTCGGGCGAGCGCCAGGCGCCCCACGACGCCGCGGCGGCCGCCGC
>DATHJG010000132.1:0-3739 GCA_035489875.1 Solirubrobacteraceae bacterium
GGCTTCGCGGCGGAAGGCTACGCCCGGGTGAGCGGCCGGCCCGCGCCGCTGCTGCTCACCACCGGCCCGGGTGCGCTGATGTCGCTCGCCGCGCTCATGGAAGCGGCCAAGGCGCACACGCCGGTCGTCGCGATCGCCAGCCAGATCCCACGCGAGCTGATCGGCCGCGGACGCGGCTACCTCCACGAACTGGACGACCAACTCGCCTCCTTCGCGCCGATCGTCAAGTGGACGGCTCGCGCCAAGCGCGCCGACGACGTCCCCGCGCTGCTGGCCGAGGCGTGGCAGCGGGCACAGACGCCGCCGAGCGGTCCGGTGTTCGTCGAGATCCCGGTCGACATCCTTCGCGCGCCCGTCGATCGGCCTCGCGTCGACGATCTGCCCGGCGATCCTGTGACCGTCGTCAGAGCTCCCGACGAAGCGCTTGCGGAGGCTGGTCGGCTGCTGCGGGACGCCGAGCGCCCGGTGATCTGGGCCGGCGGCGGAGTGTTGCGCTCCGGCGCGTGGGAGGAGCTGGCGACGCTCGCCGAGCGGCTGCGCGCACCCGTCGCCACGACCTACATGGGCAAGGGCGCCTTCCCGGAAGACCACCCCCTAGCCGCGGGCTCGAGCTGTGACGATCCGCCCTTCCGCGAGCTGCTGACCGACGCCGACGTCCTGCTGTGCGTGGGCACGGAACTGGGAGCCGAGACGACCGGACACTTCGCCCTGCGATTCTCCGGCCGCGTGATCCACATCGACGCCGCCCCCGAGCGGATCGGCGTCAGCTACTCCGCCCTGGCTCTCGTCGGCGACGCCAAGCAGACGCTCGCGGCGCTCTGCGAGCGGATGCCCGAGCGACCGGCGGACGGCGCGGCCGAAGCGAGGGTCGCCACCATGCGCGCCCGGATCGAGGACGGTTTCGCCGGCCACGAGCTCGAAGCCGGGCTGCTGAACACGATTCGCGGCGTGCTGCCGCGGCACGCCATCCACGCATGGGACATGACCATGCTCGCCTACTGGGCGGCTGCCTACTTCCCTGCCCTCACGCCCCGGCGCTTCCTGTACCCGCTCGGCTCCGGCACGCTCGGGTACGCCTGGCCGGCGGCCCTCGGCGCCGCGGCCGCCGAGCCGGACACGCCGACGCTCGCCGTCGTCGGCGACGGTGGCTTCCTCTACGGCCTCGCCGAGCTCCTGGCCGCCCGGCAGCACGGACTGTCCGTCGCGCTGCTCGTCATCGACGACGGCGGCTACGGCATCCTCCGCCGGCACCAGCGCGTCGCGTACACCGACACGCACGCGGTCGACCTCAGCCAGCCGGACTTCGCGGCGCTCCACGCCGCCTGCGAGATCCCGGCGCGCACTTCCTCCCCCGAGCGCCTGGGAGAGGATCTCGACTGGGCCCTCGGCTCGAAGGGACCCGCGACCGTCGTCCTGCGCGCGGAGCTCGAGATGTTCGACGCAGCGTCGGCGTGGTCGAAGCCAGCCACCGTGCGAGCTTGAGTCGCGGCCGCGCTTCCGCGCGCTCGAGGTCGTAGTCTCGCCCCAAATGACCAGTGCCTCAGAGGAGCCGTCGGCGCCCGCGCACGCTTCCGGCACGTTCGCGATCGGCGGCGAGCTGCGCGTCCATCGGCTCGGGTTCGGAGCGATGCGGCTGCCGGGCGTGCGCGTGGAGTCGCAGAGCTCGGGGGCGGCACGCGAGCTGCTGCGCGAGGCGGTGCGGCTCGGCGTCGACCTGATCGACACCGCGGACGCCTACGGCCGCTCGGAGGACATGATCGCCGAGGCGCTGCACCCCTACCCCGAAGGGCTGGTGATCGCCACCAAGGGCGGGCTCCGCCGCGGCGGCCACCCCGACGGGCGTCCCGAGCGCCTGCGCGCCGACTGCGAGCGCAGCCTGCGGCGCCTGCGGCTCGACACGATCGACCTCTGGCAGCTGCACCGGATCGATCCCGACGTGCCGCTGGAGGACCAGCTCGGCACCATCCGCGAGCTGCGCGACGAGGGCAAGATCCGCTTCGTGGGCGTCTCGGAGGTCTCACCGGCCGAGCTCGTCCGGGCCCGTGAGCTGATCAAGATCGCGACGGTCCAGAACCGCTTCAACCTGGGCGAGCAAGCCGGCGACGCCGTCCTGAGAGCCTGCGAAGCCCAGGGGATCGGGTTCATCCCCTGGGCTCCGATCGGCATGGGCGACCTCGTGGGCTCCTCCGGCGCGCTGGCCGGCGTCGCCTCCGGGCATGGAGCGACCCAGGCCCAGATCGCGCTCGCCTGGCTGCTCAGGCGATCGCCCGTCGTGCTGCCGATCCCCGGCACCGGCTCGCTCGACCATCTGCGAGAGAACCTCGACGCCGCGCTGATCGAGCTGTCCGAGAACGACCTGCTGGCCCTGGAACGCGACGCCGAGTAAGCCGGCTCGCGCTCGCGCGCATTGACACGCCGGCGCATCGCTGGTTACTTTCCTGACCGCAGGGCGGGAGGCGGGAGCGGGCGGTCGTGATCTGACACTCCAGGGAGGAGTCGTATGAAGCCGTGCACTGCGCGCGGGCGGGGGGCAGCGGTCGCAGGGCTGGCCGTGACAACGTTGACAGCGGCGGCGATCGCGGGCGCGTCCGCGCCGGACGCGCAGGAGCGCGCACCGGGGCTTCGGCCGGCGGGCGCCGCCGCGGACGACGTGACGCTGGTGACCGGCGACCGCGTCCACGTGGCCCCGGCGGGCGGCAAGCAGGCGATCACCGTCACGGCTGCGAAGGGCCCGCGCCCGCGGTTCTGGGTCAGGCAGCGCGGGGACGACGTCTACGTCATCCCCGAGGACGTCGCGACGCTCGTGCCGGACCGGCTCGACCCCGCGCTGTTCAACGTCACGCGGCTCGCCGAGCAGGGGTACGCGAACCGGCCGCTGCCGCTGATCGTCGCGTACGAGCGCGGTGCGCCGGCCGCGCCTCCCGGGACGACGAAGACGCGCGAGCTCGAGAGCATCCGGGCGGTCGCCGTCGACGCGCCGCCCGCGCGGGCCGAGGTTCTCGGCCGGGCGATGGAGCAGCTCGCGAATCGCCGCTCAGGCCCCGACGCCCTCGCAGGCGTCGAGAAGATCTGGCTCGACGAGCGGGTCGAGGCGGAGCTCGACGAGAGCGTGCCCCAGATCGGCGCCCCGGCGGCGTGGGACGCGGGCTTCGACGGCGCGGGCGTCAGCGTCGCGGTGCTCGACACGGGCGTGGACGCCGGGCACCCGGACCTCGCCGGGGCCGTCACGTCATCGCGCAACTTCACCGAGGACCCCGACCCGGCCGACCTGCTCGGCCACGGCACCCACGTCGCCTCGATCATCGCGAGCCGCGACGCGCGGCTGCGCGGGGTGGCGCCCGGCGCCGAGGTCGTGAGCGGCAAGGTGCTCGACCGCGACGGCTTCGGCTACGCGTCGTGGGTCATCGACGGGATGGAGTGGGCGGCCGCCGAGCAGCGCGCCGACGTCGTGAACATGAGCCTCGGGTTCCCGAGTGACACGTTCGAGGGCGGGCCGGTGGCCGAGGCGGTCGAGCGGCTCAGCGCCACCAGCGGCGCGCTGTTCGTGGTCGCCGCCGGCAACGCCGGCCCGGCCGAGGGCACCGTCGGCTCGCCGGGCGCCGCGACGACGGCACTCACCGTCGGCGCCGTCGACAAGGACGATCAGGCGGCCGCGTTCTCGTCGCGCGGCCCGCGGGTCGGCGACGGCGCCGTGAAGCCGGAGATCGTCGCGCCGGGCGTCGACATCGTCGCGGCCCGG
>DATHJG010000133.1:0-2842 GCA_035489875.1 Solirubrobacteraceae bacterium
GCCCATCGCGGACCTCGAGCAGGTCGAACCCGGTCAGCGTCACCCGCGCACCGGTCGGTGCTATGCCCTGGAACGCGGACTCCCCCGCGAACGTGCCGGTCGCATGCCAGCGGACGGCCGCCCGGTCGCCCTCGGCGACGATCGTCTCCACCTCCATCGCGAAGTCGGGGATCGCGGCGAACAGCTCGGCGAAGAACGCGCGCACGCCGGTGGGCCCCTCGGCCACGGCCTGGCCGACGAGGTTGTCCACGCCGTCCGGCGCCCAGCAGGCGGCGGCGGCGTCGAGGTCGCGTCGTGCGAGCGCGGCGAAGTAGGACTCGGCGACCTCCCTGGCGTCGGCGGCCATGCGCGGCACGTTAGCGTGCCGGCGATGCGCAAGCCGACACGTCGGACGGAGGTCGGGCGGGGAGAGCGCGTCGTCCCCGGCGTGTGGCGGCTCCGGCTGCCGCTGCCGCTGCCCGGCGTGCCGCACTGCAACGCGTGGGCGCTCGCCGCCGGCGACGGGATCGTGCTGGTCGATTGCGGGATGGACACGCCCGGCTCGATGGGGCACCTGGAGCGCGCGCTCGAGCAGGTCGGGCTGCGGCTGGAGCACGTCCGGCTGCTCGTCTGCACGCATGCCCACGTCGACCACTGCGGCCAGGCCGCCGCGGTGCAGGCGCGCGCCGGCTGCCCGCTGTGGATCCATCCGCGCCACGAGCACCTCACCGCGCGCTCCGAGGATCCGTTCGCGCGCACGATCGAGGTGGCGCGCCAGAGCGGCGTGCCCGAGGCGCCGCTGCAGGCGTGGCTGGCGGCGCGGCGCGGTGGGGGAACGGGGATGAGCGGGCCGCTCGCGCCGGACCGCGACCTGCTCGACGGCGTGACCGTCGACACCGACCTCGGCACCTGGCACGTGATGGAGACGCCCGGCCATGCGCCGTCGCACGTCGTCCTGCACCAGCCCGAGCACCGGCTCCTGCTGTCTGGCGACCACGTGCTCGGCCGCATCTCGCTCTACTTCGACCACGGCTGGACGCCCGACCCGGTCGGCGAGTTCCTCGATTCGCTCGATCGCGTCGACGAGCTCGACGTGCGGCTCACGCTGTCGGGTCACGGGCGCCCGTTCACCGACCTGCACGGGCACGTCGAGGGCAACCGCGCGCTGGTCGCGGAGCGGCTGGACGCGATCCTCGCCGAGCTGCGCGAGCGCGGCGAGGCGACCGCGTTCGACCTGCTGCCGGCGATCTACGGCGAGAAGCTGATGCCCGCCACCGCCGCCTGGCTGCTGACCAAGACGCTCTGCTACCTCGAGCACCTCGAGCGGCACGATCGTGTGCGGCGGCTCGATGGCGAGCCGACGCGCTGGAGCGCCGCCTAGACTTCCAGGATGCGCATCGACGAACGGATCGCAGCGGGCTCGGAGCCGTCGTTCTCGTTCGAGTTCTTCCCGCCCCGCACCGACGAGGGAGAGCGCAACCTCGGTCGCGCGCTCGCCGAGCTGTCGCGCCTGGCGCCGACGTTCGTCTCGGTGACCTACGGCGCGGCCGGGAGCACGACCGAGAAGCGCAAGACGATCGACATCGTCAAGCACCTCAAGCGCGACTACGGCCTGGAGGCGATGGCGCACTTGACCTGCGTCAACGCGACCACCGAGGAGCTGCGCGAGGTGCTCGACACGATGCGCGACGCCGGCCTGGAGAACGTGCTCGCGCTGCGCGGCGACCCGCCGCAGGGCCAGACGGAGTGGACCGCGACCGACGGCGGCCTGCGCTACTCGCGCGAGCTGATCGAGCTGATCCGCGACGAGTACGACTTCGCGATCGGCGCCGCCTGCTTCCCCGAGGTCCACATCCACGCGACCGACGCCGAGAGCGACCTGCGCTACTGCAAGGAGAAGGTCGACGCCGGCGCGCGCTTCCTGATCACGCAGCTGTTCTTCGACAACCAGTTCTACTACGACTTCGTCGCCCGGGCGCGGGAGATCGGGATCGACGTCCCGATCATCCCCGGCATCTGGCCGATCACGAACGTGAGCCAGATCAAGCGCGTGACCGAGATGTGCGGCTCGCGCATCCCGGACGGCCTGCTGCGCGAGCTCGAGCTGCGCGGCGACCAGCCCGGCGCCGTGTCCGACCTCGGCGTGGCGTACGCGACGCTCCAGTGCGCCGACCTGCTCGCCAACGGCGCGCCCGGGATCCACTTCTACACGCTCAACCGCTCCCCGGCGACGCGCGCGATCCTCACCGCGCTGCGGCTGATGGTGCCGTGGCGGGACGCGGTGCCCGCGTAGGAGGCGGCGGCCGGACGGCGATCGCGTCGGCGTGCGCTCAAGCGGCTGCGGCGACGGCGCGGCCCGCGGTCCGGCCCGAGAACAGGCAGCCGCCGAGGAACGTGCCTTCCAGCGCACGGTAGCCGTGCATGCCGCCGCCGCCGAATCCGGCGACCTCGCCGGCGGCGTACAGGCCGCCCAGCGGCTCGCCGCCCGTGTCCAGCACTCGGCCGGACAGGTCGGTCTGCAAGCCGCCGAGGGTCTTGCGCGTCAGGATGTTCAACCGCACGGCGATCAGCGGCCCGGCCTCGGGGTCGAGCAGCCGGTGCGGAGCTGCCACGCGCGTGAGACGATCGGCCCAGTACCGGCGTGCCCCGTGGATCGCGGTGACCTGGAGGTCCTTGGTGTAGGCGTTGGCCAGCTCGCGGTCACGGGCCATGACCTCGCGCTCGACGTCCTCGAAGCGCAGCAGCGGCGTCTCGGTCAGCGCGTTCATCCCGGCGACCAGGTCCTCGAGGCGGGACTTCACGACGAAGTCCGGCCCGTGGCGCTTGAACGCCTCCACCGGCTCCGGCGCGCCTGGAACGAGGC
>DATHJG010000134.1:0-2984 GCA_035489875.1 Solirubrobacteraceae bacterium
AAGTCGGTCGCGACGCCGTCGGCGAAATCGGCGAGGCGCCGCAGGGCGTTCTAACGGCCTGCGAGCCGCCGTCGAGGGAAATCAGTCGCGGCGAAACGGGCCTGCGGATTCCCTGCCGGACTTATGCGACAGCCTCAGGCATAAGGAGCAGCGCCCAGCGGGGCCGCTGCTCGCGCCTGCCGTGACTCCGTCCGGGCGGTGATGTGGAGGACGCCGATGGCGCTACTGCGCAACCCCGCTTAGCGGTCCGGGCCGCCCATGATGCGCTGGAGCCGGCGGTCTGTGCGGATGGCGCGGCTCTCGACGTATGTTCCGACGCAGTCGCCCTCGCTGCAGCCCTCACCGGCGACCTTGAATGCGACGGTCTCGCCGAGCGGCTCTGCAGAAGCTGCGTGGGCATGTTCACCCATCGCTCCCTGAAGTCGCTGGTTGCGACGGCGCTCGTCTCTTGAGCCAGAGCCCGGCGACCGCGGTCAGACGTCAGGCGGGTTGGATGTTCTGGTTGAGGTGGAAGACGTTGTCGGGATCGTAGGCGGTCTTGAGCGCCCTGAGGCGGGCGAGCTTGGCGGGCGGGTATGCGCGCGCCACGCCGGTGGCTCCTTCGTCGCTCATCGCGTTGACGTACATGCCGCTGGCGAAGGGCTCGAGCGACGCGGCATAGCGTCGGGCGGCGGCTATCCGCTCCTCGTCCTCGGCGGCCTCGGACCAGCGCGCGGCAGCGACGAACTCGAACATCGCGTCGCGCTGACTGAACGCGCTGTCGGCGTCCGGCACGTCGGCGATCGCGCCGCCGTAGGCCTGCAGCGATGCCGCGGGCAGCCGCTCGCCGGACCCGTCGGCCGTGCCGCGTCGCAGGAACGCGTCGATCGCCTCGTCCGGCAGCGACCGAACGTAGTGGCCCTTCCAGTAGCGGCGCAGCGCGTGACCCTCGAGCGTGTCGTCCATCCGCTGCAGCTCCAGGTACGAGAGCTCCTGGATCCGTTCGGCGAGCGGGCGGCCGAGCGCGCGCAGCGCCGGGAGCAACTGCCGTTCGAGCTCCGGCTCGCCGGCCCATACGAACCCGACACTGGCCACCGGCCGGTCGCGCCACCGCGGCGGCAGAACCGGCGACCGCGATTCGCCGACCCAGGCGGTGAACGTGGCTGCGCGAGGCGCGATCGCATTCAAGTCCCGCCAGCCACGGAGCACCGGTGCCGCATCCTCGATCGCGAAGAAGAGCTCGACGATATGGGCCCGGCTGGCTACGGGGTGCAGCCGGAACTCGAACTCGGACACGACGCCGAAGTTGCCGCCGCCGCCGCGCAGGCCCCAGAACAGCTCCGGGTTGCCGGTCTCGTCGACATGGAGCCGGTCGCCCTCGGCGGTGATCAGCTCGTACGCCGCCACGTTGTCGCACGACAGCCCGAGCCGGCGCGCGAGCCAGCCCATTCCGCCGCCGAGCGTCAGCCCGCCGACGCCGGTGTGGGACACGTTGCCCGCGGTCGTGGTCAGTCCATGCTTCATCGCGGCGCGATCGAGCGCGCCGAGCAGCGCCCCACCCTGCACCCACGCGCGACGGCGCTCCGGATCCACGCGGACGCCGCCCATCGGGGTCAGGTCGATCATCACACCGCCGTCCGGGACGCACAGCCCGAGCACGCTGTGACCGCCGCAGCGCACGCCGAGCTCGATGTCGCGCTCGCGGCCGTAACGGATCGCCTGGGCCACGTCGTCCGCGCTCGCGCAACGCGCGATCGCCCGCGGCCGGCGGTCGACCATGGCGTTCCACACCGTCCGGGCCTCGTCGTAACCCGGGCTGCCATCCACCAGGAGCCGGCCGTCAGCCGCAGCATGCATCATCGGGGCGGAATTGTCCGGGCATATGCCGGACGGCTCCAGGGAGGCTCCACCAGGGCGAACGTACGGTGGCCCGTACCCGCGATGGCGGTTGTCGGCTCCCAGGGAGTAACCCAAGCGTGCCAGCACGCGTCGGGCTTCCGCAGTCAGGCGCAAGGAGTGCCACCACCGGTTCCGTTTGGCGGGAGAGCCGCGTCGCGTGCGAAAGCGATGGTGAATCCGGACTGTGGCCGCTTATGAACCGGTGTCGAGCGGCGCGCCGCCGAATCCCAGTTCGTTGCCGTCGGGGTCGCGGTAGAGCGCCTTGCGTACGCCGTTGGAGTACGTGAGGCGCTCGTCCGGCTCGAGCCCGCGGGCAGCGCTCGCGGCCACGTGTGCATCGAGATCGTCGACGAAGATCGTCACCACGGAGCTGCCCGCGCTGCCGGCGTGCTCCACGACGTAGACCGACCGGTCCTCGGCAAGCGTCCACACCGCCTCAGTGGCGTTCGGGAAGAACGACGGCTCGCCGAACAACCGCTCGTACCACGGTCGGGCAGCTTGCAGGTCACGCACGCGCAGACCCGCGAAGAGGTGCAACGACATCGCCGCGAGTCTAGGTCACGCGGCGGCTGGGACAGCGTCGCTTTCGCAGCGGCGAGCCCTTGGGTAGCGGCCGGACGCCGCGAGCCGATCAAGGCTCCGTCCCGGCGCATGCCCGACCGAGAAGGCGCCGGTCAGCCCGACACGTCGCAAGCACACGCTCGACCGACCACACGCAGGACAGCACCACAACGCGGTCGAGACCGCCCGCTGCCGACGCCCCTCTACCGCAAGGCCCAGGGCAGCCCGTCCCAGCTCGCCGGCGAGCCGGGACGCCAGCGGGCGAACGGGGCGTACGCCTCGCGCGACGAGGCCGTCTCGCTCTCCACCCCCGCCCCGCGGCGCAGCGCGACCTCCGAGCGCACGTAGACACGCGGGGCTCGCCGACCGTTCACCGCTTGCTCGGGGGTTCGGTCTCTGGTGTCGCTCGGCGTGCGCGGTGACGACGCACCTTGCTTCGGTTTCCGCAGGCGTCCATCGAGCACCACCGGCGCGTCGCGTTGCGCGTGGTGTCCAGGAACCAGAGAACGCACTCCTCGGCATGGCAGCGGCGGACGCGCTCTGGC
>DATHJG010000135.1:0-2999 GCA_035489875.1 Solirubrobacteraceae bacterium
CGGAATACGTTGCGTGAAACACGTCGCGTTGCGCTCAGGCTGCCTCGCGGTAGGCGATGCGCTCGACGCGCTGGAGCTCCTGCACGACGAGGCCCTCTGAGCGGCCACGGCGTTGCATGTGCGCGAGCGCTTTCATCTCGTCGCGCACGTCGACGTGGTTGAGGCGTGCGGCGTCACGGGCATTGCGCATCCGGTCCTCCGTCGAGAGCAGCTCGCGCGAGCGCCGAGCAACGTCCTGCTTCTCCGTGACCGCCTTCTCATGCTTGCGGCCGGCGCGGAACCGCCAGCGCACATCGAGTGATCCCGTGTCGACGGCCTCGGGCTCTCCGACCATCGCGAGGCGCGGGTCGGAGGTGTATCCGCGGCTGGAGTCGGCGGCGAGCAGGAGCGGCACGTGCTCGAGCGGGCGGGCGCGGACGGTGAGCGTGTAGCCCTCCGGGTCGGGCTCGCAGGCGGTGACGGTGAGCAGAATCGTGGGCTTCCGGTTTCGGGCGACTTTGACGGCGACGATCGCGCCGATGTTGGCTGGGAGTTCGACGGGGAGCGTGCTGCGCTCACCGCGCATCACCTCGCCGATGATGTCCTTGGGGAGGATCACGTAGATCATGCGGATCTCCAACCCGGCCGAGGGGGCGTGACGCGCGCGCAGCCGTGGTCGGCGATGTGGTGGACGGGGAAGATCCGGGCCTTGTGCTCCTCGATCTGCCACGCGGAGGCTTCGCGAGCGAGGGTGATGATCGTGTCCTCGTCGCCACCGCCGAACCATTCGCCCAACACGTTCGCGTGCGCCCAGCGCGTGTGGAGCCGCTGTTCCGCATCGTCACTCGCCAGCAGCAGGGCGCGGATCAGTAGGGCGTCTGGGTTGCCGCACTGGAGCCCGGCCACGCGGTCGACCGGATCGCGAGCCCGGCCGATCTTGACCGGCCCACCAGGGGCGCCCTGGACGAAGTACACGAACAGCGGCCCGTCGAGCCGCTGCCGCCAGTAGCTCAGCGCCTCGAGCACGGGCGCGTCCTCGGGGTCGATGTGGCGGATCGCCAGCGCCGGCCTGACGCGCTCTTGGCGGGGCACCTGGCGGCTCCCACCTCGATGCCGACGTGCTGCATTCCTGCTCGTCATGCGTTTCTCCTGCTCGTTCTGAGCCTTAGGGAGGGGTCCGAATTCTACCTGCTGGTGCGGCGTCGGGCGTCTCACCGCACCGTCCCGGGGCTGCCTAGTCGAAGTGCCGTCTGATACCTACCAGACGGCGTAAAGGCTATGCTGCCGCCGTGGCCTCCCCGCGGCTCAGGCTCGACGCGCTCATCCGAGTATCCCAGCGCGACGACCGGGAAGGCGAATCGTTCCGCAGCCCAGGGCAGCAGCTCGACATCTGCAAGCGCTGCGCGGACTCCAACGACGCGGTGATCGCCGCTGTTCACGAAGCGATCGACGTGTCCGGGAAGACCATGGACCGAGCCGACATCGACACGGCGGTCGCGCGCATCCGGGCCGGGGAGACAGACGGCGTCGTCGTCGCGTGGCTCGACCGATTCTCCCGCGCGCCCGTCGGTGAGGCGCTGCGCGTGTACGACGACATCGCCAAGGCGGGCGGCCGGGTGATCGCGGCGGACATGGCGGGGATCGACCCTCGCGACCCGACCGGCGAGCTCGCGCTGACCGTGATGCTCGGCGTCAACCGGATGCAGTGGCGGCGCATCGCGGAGCGGTGGGACATGAACCGCCGCGACGCGATCAGGGCCGGGAAGGCGATCGGCGGGGCGCCGTTCGGCTACCGGTTCACGGACCCGACGCCGCGGGCGAACGGGAAGGGCGTGACCGACTCGCGTCTCGTGCCAGGCCCGGAGGCCGTGATCGTCCGGGAGCTGTTCGAGCGCAAGGCGGACGGCGCGACGTGGCTCGAGCTCGCACGGTTCCTCGACGCCGTGGCACCGAAGGCGAACGGGCGCATGTGGGCGCGCAGCACGGTCGACGGGATCGTCTCCCGGCGAACGTACCTCGGTGAGGTCAAGCACGGCACTCACGTCCGGGCGGGGGCGCACGAGGCGATCGTCACGCCGGCGCTGTGGCGCAGCGCGCAGAACCCCCCGGGGCATCGCACGCCACGCGGCGCGTACCTGCTGAGCGGCCTCGTACGCTGCGCCGGGTGCGGGCGTCGGATGCGCGCCACATCCGGGGGGCGGGGGAAGAAACCGCCGACGTACGGTTGCGTCACGCAGGAGTGCCCTGCGCGGTACGCCGTGGTCACCGTGAAGGGCCTGGATGCCGAGGTCGTTGAGCAGTTCTTCGCGCACCTCGACGCGTTCCACCTGCGCGTCGTCGCGGATGCCGAGCTGGTCGCCGTCCGGGCTGCGGTCGAGGAGAGGACGGGCGTGGTCGAGCGGCTCGCGGCGGTCATCCCGACGCACCCGGCCGCCGTGAAGGCGCACCAGGTCGCGCTCGAGGACGCCGAGCGGGCGTTGCAGGAGGTTGAGGACCGGTTGCATCAGCTCACCGCCTCGCTCGCGGCGGGCGGCCCGGACGTGCGGATGCTGCGCGCCGACTGGCCCGTGATGAGCATCGATGAGCGCCGCGAGATCATCCGCGCGGGCCTCGATGCTGTCCTCGTGCGCAGGGCGGCATCACGCAGCTTCCCTCAGCCCCCGGTCCGTGACCGGATTCTCGTCCTGTTCCGCGGACAGGGCCCGGCCGGGCTCACCCGCCCGATCACTCCCGCCATTCAGGGGTGGTCCTGGGACGATGAGCCAGGATCGTTGGTCGCGGCGCCGTAGCACGGAGGCGTACGCTCGGGCAACGGCTTCGGTCGCAGGGTTCACGGTCGGAGGAGTTCCTTTGCCCACGCGACAGCGGCGAGCGTCACAACAGCGCCGAGGAGGAACGGGACGGCTAGCCTCACGACCGCTTCTCCATGTGCGCGATGGCGCGCGCTTGCAGGGTGACGGGCCATGAGATCCATCCCTGCCCGTCGTACACGGGGCCGCCGCAGTAGTGGCAGGGCTGCG
>DATHJG010000136.1:0-4225 GCA_035489875.1 Solirubrobacteraceae bacterium
AGCGAGAGCACGAGCAGGCGGCGCTTGCCGAACATGTCGCCGAGCCGTCCGGCCAGCGGCGTGGCGACCGCGGCCGCGAGCAGGTAGCCGGTCAGCACCCAGGCGATTCCGCTCGGGTCGGTGCCGAGCTGATACGTCAGCTCGCCGAGCGCGGGGATGAGCATGGTCTGCGCGAGCGAGAACGCGAGCGCCGACATGCTGAGGATGAAGAGCGTCCGCATCGGGTGCGGGCGGGCGTCGTGGGGAGGCATGCGATCCTGTGGGGAGGGGAAACGGACTGGGGAGTCCGCATCGTAGCGCGATCCGGACCCCAGGGTCCACTTCGGATTCGAACCCGACGCGAGCCGCATTGGGTCGGACGCCGGTCAGGTTGGCGGTAGCGTGGCGCGCCGTGTCCGGCCGCGCCCGCTATGCCGCGATCCTGCGCGCGCCGCACGTCGCGTCGCTGCTCCTCGCCTCGATGCTGGCGCGGCTGCCGTACGGCCTCTACGCGCTGGCGGCGATCCTGTACCTCTCCGAGGCGCGCGACTCCTACGTCGTGGCAGGGCTCGTCGACGGCGCGTTCGGCCTCGGCGCCGCGGCCGGCGTGCCGTTGCAGAGCCGGCTGATCGACCGCCTCGGTCAGCGCCGGGTCCTGCTGCCTGCCGCGGTCGTGGACGTGACCGCGACCGGGGCGCTGATCGCGTTGACCGAGACCGGCGCGCCGGCGGCCGCGCTCATGGCCTGCGGCCTGGCCGGCGGCATCGCCGTCCCGAACGTCGGCGGCGCGCTCCGCGCGCTGTGGCCGGCGCTGCTGCGCCACCGCGTCGACCTGCTCCCGGCCGCGTTCGCCCTGGACTCGGTCGCGCTCGAGCTGCTCTTCACCGCCGGCCCGCTCCTCGCCGCGATGATCGTCGTGGTCGCCTCGCCGGTCACGGCACTGATCCTGTGCGCGGGCTGCTCGCTGCTCGGCACCGCCGCGTTCGTCACGCGCCCGCCGTCCCGCGCGTGGCGGCCCGAGCCCGGCGCCGGCTCGCACGGCGCGCTGGGCGCGCTGCGCTCCAGCGGCGTCCGGACCGTGGCGTTCGCAGCCGTGCCCGTCGGGTTCTGCTTCGGCGCGGTCGAGATCACCCTGCCGGCGTTCGCCGAGGAGCACGGCGCCGCGGAGCTGGCCGGCGTGCTCCTGGCGACCTGGTCGGTCGCCAGCGCGATCGGCGGGCTGGCCTACGGCGCGCGCACGTGGCCCGGCTCGCTCGGCTCGATCTACGTGTGGCTCTCCCTGCTGCTGCCGCTCGGCTACCTGCCGGCCCTGCTCGCCTCGTCGATCCCGACGATGGCGCTGCTGATCCTGCCGGCCGGCCTGCTGATCGCGCCGCAGGCCGCTGCGTGCAACGAGCTCATCGGCCGGCTCGCGCCGGCGGGCGCGGTGACCGAGGCGTACGCCTGGCCGGTGACGGCGACGCTGCTCGGCTTCGCGCCCGGGACCGCGCTGGGCGGCCTGCTGGTCGAGGAGGTGGGCTGGCACGCCTGCTTCGCCGCCGCGGCGCTCACGGCGGCGATCGGCGCCGCGGTCGTCTACACGTACCGGCGCACGCTCGTCTCCCCGCAGCCGGTATGACTTTGCATTGCAAAGTCGTTTGCGGTACGGTGGCTTTGCAATGCAAAGCCCAGGAGGAGACCCGATGGACCGGAGTGAGGCGGAACGCACGGTCATGGACGTCGAGCGCGTGCGGCACGGCGCGCGCCACGCGCTGAACCCGATCTGGTACCCGAACATCGCATTCGGGCTGTTCTTCGCCGGCACGGCGGTCGTCGCGCTCCTCGATTCCGGCGTGGTGGCAGCCGCGTACTGGGTGGTCGGCGGGCTGCTCGCGATCAGCCTCGTCGTGCGCTACTACGCACGCCTCGAGCGCGCGCTCGGCGTGGAGAGCTCGATGGTGGACGCCTCGACGCTCATCGTGCTGGCGCTGGTCGCCGGCATCGTGCTCGCGAACGTGCTCACCGACGGGGACGCGCGCGCGTTCGCGCCGCTGTACGTGGGCGCCGCGGCCACGGTCGCGATGGGCGTCCTCCTGCGCGACCGCGTCGAGCTCGCCGCCGGCGTGGCGATCGCCCTGGTGGCGACCGGCCTGGCCGTGTTCAGCCCGAGCGATCCGGGTATCTGGGGCAACCTCGGCCTCGGCGTCGCGCTGCTCGTCGCCGGCCTCGTCGGCCGGGGGCGCGCGTGACCCATCCGGCCCTGCGGCTCGACGACACCGTCCACCAGCGCGTGCGGCTGGGCATCCTCGCGGTGCTCAGCGAGGTGCGGCGCGCCGACTTCGGCTTCCTGCGCGACGCGCTCGAGCTGACCGACGGGAACCTGTCGCGTCACATCGCCGTGCTGGAGGAGGCCGGGCTCGTCAAGGTCGAGAAGGGCTTCGCCGGCAAGCGCCCACGCACGTGGGTCCAGGCGACGCGCCGCGGCCGCGAGGCGCTCGACGCGGAGATGACTGCGCTGCGCGAGCTGATCGCCCGCGGACGTAACGTCGCCGAAGGCGAGAGCGAGGAACGAGCGTCTCGCCTGGCAGGCGAAACCTAATACCGTGAACGCATGCCGCTCGATGCCTTCACGCCACAGGTCCGTGATTGGTTCGGGCGCGCGTTCGCGGAGCCGACGGCGGCGCAGGCGCAGGCCTGGCCGGCGATCGCCACCGGCGCGCACACGCTGATCTCCGCCCCGACCGGCTCGGGGAAGACGCTCGCCGCGTTCCTCTGGGCGCTCGACCGGTTCGTGGCCGAGCCCTCCGAGTCTGCCTCGCCTGGCGGCTCGTCACCGGCTTCGCCCCGCCGGACGCGCCTCGTCTACGTCTCGCCGCTCAAGGCGCTCTCTTACGACGTGGAGAAGAACCTGCGCGCGCCGCTGCGCGGGATCGGAGCCGACGTGAAGGTCGCCATCCGCACGGGCGACACCCCGCAGAAGGATCGGCGCGACATGGTGCGCCACCCGCCGGACATCCTGATCACCACGCCGGAGTCGCTCTACCTGATGCTCACGAGCCAGGCGCGCGCGATCTTCGAGGGCGCCGAGCAGGTGATCGTGGACGAGATCCACGCCGTCGCGCAGACCAAGCGCGGCGCGCACCTCGCGCTCACGCTCGAGCGGCTCGCCGAGCAGGCCGGCAGCGACCTGCAGCGGATCGGGCTGTCGGCGACGCAGAACCCGCTCGAGGAGGTCGGGCGCTTCCTCGTCGGGCCGAGCCGGACGTGCACGATCGTCGACACCGGCACGCGCAAGCCGCTCGACCTCAAGATCCACGTGCCGGTCGAATCGATGGTCGAGCCCGAGCAGAGCGACCTCGACCTCGACCCGTTCGCCGGGCAGGAGGCGACGCGCAAGTCGATCTGGCCCGCGATCTACCCCGAGATCCTGCGCGAGGTGCGCGAGCACCGCTCGACGATCGTGTTCGTCAACAACCGCCGCGGGGCGGAGCGGCTCGCGCTGCGGCTGAACGAGCTGGCAGATGAGCCGATCGCGCGCGCTCACCACGGCTCGCTCGCCCGCGAGGAGCGGCTGATCGTCGAGGAGCAGCTCAAGGCCGGCGAGCTGCCGTGCCTGGTCGCGACGTCCTCGCTCGAGCTGGGCATCGACATGGGCGCGGTCGACCTCGTGCTGCAGGTCGAGTCGCCCAAGTCGGTCACCGCCGGCCTGCAGCGGATCGGCCGCTCCGGCCACGGCGTAAACGACACCGCCAAGGGCCGCATCTTCCCCAAGTTCCGCGCCGACCTGCTCGAGTGCGCGGTCGTCGTCAAACGCATGCGCGAGGGGCTGATCGAGCAGACGGTCGTCCCACGCAACCCGCTCGACGTGCTCGCCCAGCAGATCGTCGCGATGGCGGCGTCGAGCGACGACCCGCTGCCGATCGACGCGCTCCACGCGCTCGTCACCCGCACGTACTCGTTCGCCGAGCTGTCGCGCGCCCAGCTCGAGAACGTCCTCGACATGCTCGACGGGCGCTACCCGTCCGAGGAGTTCGGCGAGCTGCGGCCGCGGATCGTGTGGGACCGCGTCGGCGGCACGATCCGCGCACGCAAGGGCGCTCGCGCGCTGGCGATCACGAACGCCGGAACGATCCCCGACCGCGGCCTGTTCTCCGTCAACCTGCCGGACGGCCGCCGGGTCGGCGAGCTCGACGAGGAGATGGTCTACGAGGCGCGCCCCGGCCAGGTCTTCCTGCTCGGCGCGTCGAGCTGGCGGATCGAGGAGATC
>DATHJG010000137.1:0-7059 GCA_035489875.1 Solirubrobacteraceae bacterium
CGCCGGCGGCCTCGGCGTCGGCCGAGCCCTCGACCTCGAGGAACTTCGCGCCGAGCGACTGGACCTGCTCCTTGACGGCGGCGCGCACGTCGAACGCGGTCACGACGGCGCCGAGCCGGCGCGACGTGGCGATCGCCTGCAGGCCGGCGACGCCGGCGCCGAGCACGAGCACCTGCGCGGGCGGGATCGTCCCCGCGGCGGTCATCAGCATCGGGAAGAAGCGGCCCTGCTCCTGCGCGGCGATCAGCACGGCGCGGTAGCCGGAGACGGTCGCCTGGCTGGAGAGCGCGTCCATCGACTGGGCGCGCGAGATGCGCGGGATCGACTCCATCGCGAACGCGGTCGCGCCGGTCTTGGCGATCGCCTGGTTGCCGGCGCCGTTGGTCAGCGGCGCGAGGAACCCGACGAGCACGGAGTCGGGCTTGAGCGCAGCGACCTCCGCCTCCTGGGGCGGGGCGACCTTGGCCACGACGTCGGCGTCCCAGATTGGATCCCGCCCCCCACCCCCAACACCGCTGAGCGTGGCGCCCGCCTGCTCGAACAGCTCGTCGGGGATGCCGGCTTGCGCGCCCGCGCCGGCCTCGAGCACGACCTCGTGGCCCTGGGCGGCGAGCTTGCGGACGATGTCGGGGACGAGCGCGACGCGCCGCTCGCCGTCAGCCGTCTCTCTGGGGACTCCGATCTTCACGAGGGCGCCAACCTATACAAGCGCGCGCCCCGATGGCGCCAGACCGCCCGCAGATGAACGGGTCAGACCCCCATCAGGTTCGCGGCCCGGCCGGCAGCCATGTCCGCGCGATCAATGCGGCGATGAAGCCGGCGCGCGCGGCGCGGTCCGGCGTGACGGCCGGGAGGGCCCGCGCGAACACCATCAGCGGCGTCATCGCGGGCGCCGCGACGGCCGGCGCCGCGGTCCGCGTGACCGGCTCAGCCGCCGGCACCGGCTTCGCCTCCTGCGGCGTGGGCGTGGGCGTCGCGGTCGGCGCGGGCGTGGCGGCGGCGCGCGGCCGGCGCGGCGGCGGCGCGAGCGGGAACGCCTTGCCGGCCAGCGCGGTGAGCGCCTGCGCGGTCACCCAGACCGGCGTCTGGGTGCTCGTGCGCGAGTAGCGGACCGCGCCGTCCGAGCCGACCAGCGAGCGCAGGTACGCGAGCGGTGAGCGCGACCCGCCGCGACGCAGGCGCGACGGGTTCCGGCCGGCCGCGACCAGCCCTTGCACGGCCCACGCGGTCGACTGCGCGTTGCTCGCGCCGGCCTGCAGCGCGAAGCCGCCGTCCGGGTTCTGCGCGCGCTCCAGCCAGTCGGCGGCGCGCCGGACGACGTTCGAGCGCCTCCGCCCCACGGCCGCGAGCGCCTGGAGCGCCGCCCCCGTGTCGTCGGCGCCCGACGGCCCGCCCTTGCCGCCGAAGTTGAAGCCGCCGTCCGCGTTCGCCTGACCGGCGATGAACGTCGCGCCGGCCCGCACGGCGCGGTCGCTCGCCGGGCGTCCGGCGGCCCGCAGCGCGAGCACGGCGAACGCGGTCGTGTTGACCAGCCCGGCGAACGAGCCGTCCTGCTCCTGGGCGCGCACGAGCTCGCCGAGCAGGTCGCGTCCGCCGAGCCGCGCCGGCGACACGCCCGCCGCGCGCAGCGCGAGGATCGTCCGCGAGCGCTCGCCGAGGTCGCCGCGCAGCTTCGCCGCGTTGGCGCTCATGTAGTCGATCAGGCTCCGGCCCCCGCGCTCGACGTCGCGCGGGTTGCGCCCCGCCGCGGCCATGCCGAGCGCCGCCCAGCCCGTGTGCATCGGCGTGGAGCTCGCACCCGGTGCGGGGCCGACGCCCCCGTCGGCGTTCTGCGCCCGCTCCAGGTACCGCACGGACGCCTTCGGCACGGCCGCGTCGGCCTCCCGGGGGACCGCGACGGCGAGCGCCAGCAGCGCCACCGCGAGGCCGGCGGCGGCGGGCGCGGGTCGCCACGTGACCTCGAACCGCGTGCGGTAGCGCCGCAGCGCGCGCACGAGCGCCGGCCCGAACGCGAGGCAGAAGACCGCGTTGCCGAGCGCGTGCGCGACGTCGAACGCGAACGACCCCGCGAAGTAGAACCACAGCTTGTCCAGGCTGTGGTCGCCGGAGTACGTGACCCACATCGAGACGTTCATCACCGCCCCGTAGGCGAAGCCGGCGGCGGCGCACGCGGCGGCGAGCGTGAAGCGCCCCAGCTCCCTTCCGCCCAGGCGCGCGAGCCCGGCGCCGAGCAGCCCCGCTCCGCCCCAGCCGGCCATCTGCCACGGCGTCCACGGTCCCTGACCGAAGAACAGGTTGGACGCGAGCGCCGCGACGGCGCCGACCGCGAAGCCCGGCGCGCCGCCGAGGACATACCCCGTGAGCAGCACGATGTCGGTGGTCGGCTTGACGTTCGGCAGCGGCGCGAACGCGATCCGCCCCAGCGCGGCCAGGGCCGCGAGCGTCGCGACGAGCGCGAGCACGCGCGCGCTCGGGTGGCTCCGCTCGTACCAGCCGAACCCGACGCTCAGCGCGAGCCCGAGGAGCAGGAACGATGCGACGACCCAGCTCACGCGTCTGCCCTCGCGTCCGTCTCGGCCAACGGCCTCGCCACCGCTTCGCTCGGCGCTCGCTCACCGGCTTCGCCTCGCGCCTCCCGCCGCAGCAGCGCGGCTCCGTCTTCCGGCAGGAGCGCCGCGCCGCCGAGGATCCGGGCGGTCTGCGTCGCGAAGTACCAGCCGCCCGCGAGCACCTCGGCGGTCGGCGCGTCGGCCACGGGCCGGCCGTCGCCGAGCAGGACGGTGCGCGTCGCGACGGCGGCGACGAACTCCGCGTCGTGCGTGGCGACGACGACCGCGCTCCCCTGCTCCGCGAGCCCGGAGAGCAGCGTCGCGAGCGTGTGCTTGTGGCCGCGGTCCATCCCGCGCGTCGGCTCGTCGAGGCAGACGACCGCGGGGCGCTCACCGTGCAGGACGATCGCCAGCGCGAGTCGCTGGCGCTCCCCGCCGGAGAGGTCGCGCGGATGGCGGTCCGCGAGCCGGCTCAGCCCGGCCGCGGCGAGCGCGTCGGCGGGGAGCTCGTCGCCGACGCGGTCGCGCAGCGCGTAGTCGCCGGGGTTCTGGAGCAGCAGCGCGACCCGCCCGCCGCGCACCTTGCCGCGCGTGGGAGACAGCAGCCCGGCGGCGACGCGCAGCAGCGTCGACTTCCCGGCCCCGTTGCGGCCCATGAGCGCGACACGCTCCCCGGGAGCGACGTCGAGGTCGACCCCCCGCAGCACGGTCGCGCCGCCCTTGTGCTCGAACCACACGGACGAGAGCGCGAGCGCCGGCTCGACCCGCTCGCCGCGCCGGCGCCGCCGCAATCCGCGGCGAGCGCCGCCCCCGTCGGCGAGCGGCCCTGGCTCGCCGCGCTCGTCCGCAAACGCCTCGAGCGGCCCTGGCCCGCCGCGCGCGTCCCCAAACGCCTCGAGCGCCCTCGGCCCGCCGCCGTCGTCCGCCGACGTCACCCCGCGCGCCTCGAACCCGCCCTTCGCCAGCGCGCGCCGCGCGTCCTTGACCGAGACCGGCGGCGGCGTGCGGCCGGCCAGCGCGAACAGCCGCGCGCCGGGCGTCTGGAGGTCCGGCGCGTGCTCGCCCGCCCAGGTGAGAAAGCCGCGCGGGTCGGCGTCGCAGGCGACGGCGCCGTCACGCAGCGCGACGACCCGGTCGGCGGCGCTCAGGCAGCGCTCGAGCCGGTGCTCGGCGAGGATCACCGCGGTGCCCCACTCCTCGTTGAGGCGCCGCAGCACGCCGAGCAGCTCGTCCCCGGCGACCGGGTCGAGCTGGGACGTCGGCTCGTCGAGCAGCGCGACACGCGGGCGGCCGACGAGCGCGGCGCCGAGCGCGACCCGCTGGAGCTCGCCGCCCGACAGCTCGTGCGTCGAGCGGTCGAGCAGCGGCGCGATGCCCAGGGCGAGCGCCGCCTCCTCCACCCCGCGCGCCACGGCGGCCTGACCGAGGCCGCGGTTCTCGAGCGGGAAGGCGAGCTCGGCGCGCACCGTCCCCATCACGACCTGCGTCTCCGGATCCTGGAACAGCGTGCCGGCGACGGCCGCGATCGCGGCGGGCTCGTGCGTGCGCGTGTCGAGCCCGCCGACCTCGAGCCGCCCACCGAACTCGCCGCCGTGGAAGTGCGGAACGAGCCCGGCGGCGGCGCGCAGCAGCGTCGACTTGCCGGAGCCGGAGCTGCCGGCCAGCACGACGAACTCGCCCGCCGCGACCTCGAGCTCGACATCGCGCAGCGCCGGCGCTCCCGCGCCCGGGTAGCGGTAGGTCACGCCCTCGAACCGCAGCGCCGGGCTCATCGCGCGATTCCCCGACGATCGGCCGGCATCGCGTTCATCCCGCGATCCCCCGGCGATCTGCGAACGGGAGCAGCGCGCAGCCGGCGAGCACGGCGCACAGCGCGAGCTGCTGCGCACCGAGCGGCGCCGAGAACGCGGGCGACGCGTCGAACGCCTCGACCCCGGCCAGGTGGGCGGCGAACGCGGTCGCCGCCAGCCCGACGGCGCTCGCGGCGAACGCGAGGTCGTGCCGCGACCACGGCCGCCCGCCGCCGCGCGGCGCGTGCCGGGCGGCGCCGTAGCCGCGGACCTCGAGCGTCGCGGCGACGTCGACGGCGCGATCCAGCGCGCCCGACGCGACCGCCCGGAAGATCGCGCGCCGCGGCGCGGGCTCCCCGGCCAGGCAGCGCTGCGCGTCGTGCAGACGCCGGGCGTCGCGGGCGAGCACGGGGACGAGCCGCGTCGCGAGCGCCGCGGTCAGCGCGGAGCGGAACGAGATGCGCCGGAACGCGCGCAGCAGGTCGTCCGGGTCGACGGCGGCGGAGTGCAGCGCGAAGCACCCGATGATCACCAGCGCCCGCAGCGCGAGCACGCCGCCGTAGGCCGCCGCCTCCGCCGTGATGTCGAGCGCGCCGAACACCGGCACGGTGCCGAGCCGCGCGATCACGGTCAGGCCGTCGCGGACGACGAGCGGGTTGACGAGCCCGATCACGATCGCGAACGGGAGCGCGAACAGCAGCGAGCGGACGACGCGCCGGCCGACGCGCGCCGCGCCCGCCGCCGCGACGACGGTGGCGAGCAGCGCGCCGAGGACGAGCGGGTGATCGAACGACAGCGCGACGATCGCGAGCACCACGCACCACGCCGACGCGACGGCCGCGCGCGTCGCGTGCAGCGGGCTCGCGCGGAGCAGGTACGTCACCGGGCGCCCCCGGGGCGGCTCGTCGCCCGGCCGCGGGTCACGGCGTCTCCGGCGGCGGCAGGAGCGGGAGCGACGTCGGCCGCCCGTCCTCCACCGCGATCGCGAAGTTGTTGCGCAGCGCCTCCTCCTGCAACTGGGCCGCGGCCGCGGCGACGCCCACGTCGTCGGTGCCGGTCACGACCCAGGTGGGCGCCTCGCCGCCCATGCGCGTGGCGGCGACCAGCCCGCCGCCCGGCCCGAGCGTGCGCTCGACGTCGCCCTGCGCGTCCAGCAGGGCGATCTCGTCGCCGGCCGCGCTCGGCCGTGCGAAGACGCCCGACGCGCGCGGTCCCTTCTCGAGCAGGCGCACCGCGGAGTCGTTGCGGATCTCCGACCAGCGCCCGACCTTGATCCGCAGCACGCCGACGCCGCCGAAGCTTCCCGCGGCCGAGCGACCCGCGTTCACGCCGACCTCCCCGAGCCGGTCGGCGACCTCGTCGCAGACCTCCTGGGCGTCGGCGGCGCAGTCGAGCCGCACCGGCAGCCGCTTGCCGTCGACGCCCGAGACGAACGGCTCCGGGAACGCGCCGACGACCGCGCGGATGTCCTGGGACGCGCTCCAGTCGTGGTGGTCCCACCAGACGCGGTCACCCGACGCGAGCTTGTGCGCGGCGGCGCCGTGGTCGGCCAGGACCCCGTTGACGTAGTAGAACCAGTCGACCGGCCGGCCGCCCTCGCGCCCGCCGGCCACGCCGTTGATCGACTGGACGAAGCCGCCGCCATAGCGCGTCTGGACGTCGAAGTCGCGCTGCAGCATCCGCATCGCGGTCTCGCCGCCGCGGATCGGGTCCTCGTTCCCAGTCCCGATCTGGCGTGAGCCGAAGTCGCGCGTGACGAGCAGGCTCGCGCCGCCCTCCTGGCTGTCGCCGGCGCCCAGGCCGCAGCCGCCGGCGACCGCGGCGGCGAGGACCAGCAGGAGGAGCAGCGCGCGGCGCATCAGCCGACCGCGACCGTCCGCGGGAACGCGAGCACGAGGCCCGGCTTGCTCGCCTGGACCGCGTAGCTGCCGGCGGTCGCCGGTGCCGTCACGGTGGCGACGCCGCCGGCGCCGGTCACCGCGGTCGCGGCGCCGATCTGCACGGTCGCACCCTCGACCGCGACGCCCTTGCCCGCCTCGTCGTAGCCCCGCACCGTGACCGCGAGCGGCGCGCCCGCAGCGACGGTGCGGGCGGAGGAGGTCTCCAGCGTGCGCTGGCAAACGTCGGCGGTGTCCTTCACGCACCAGAACCACAGCACCTGCTGGCCGGGCCGGAGCAGCCGCCCGGTGCCGAACGGCCCGGACGGATCGGCCGCGCCGCCGCTGGCGGAGCGGCGGCCGACCTTGTAGACCCAGCCGTCCCGGCCCTGCGCGCGGTCCGGACCGATCTGCCGCACGTACAGGGAGCCCGCGTCACGCGGCCTGCGCGTGCAGGCGCCGTAGTCGATCAGCCGGAACGACGCGCCCGTCCCGGCCAGGGCGGACAGCGGCGTCGTGCGGCCGAGCGCGCAGCGCCTGCCGTTCAGTCCGGCGAAGCGCTGCTTGAACGGCACCTGCTTCGCGGGCACGACCACGCGCGACTTGCCGACGACCATGACGTCGACCGTGCCCCGGGCACCGGCGGCGGCGGGCGCCGCCAGCACGGCGCCCGCGAGCAGCATGAGCGCGATCCGCCTCACTTGACGCGGATCCCCGTCTGCGTCGCCGAGTCGTTGCCGGCGTTGTCGATCGCGACCACCCGAATGGTGTAGCGCCCGCGCGGAAGTCGCTGGGGCAGCAGGTACGACCATTCGGCCCGGTCGCCGATCCGGAACGAGCGCG
>DATHJG010000138.1:0-2303 GCA_035489875.1 Solirubrobacteraceae bacterium
GGCGGCTGGGTCGGCGGACAGGCCCAGTTCGTCATGGTGCCCTATGCCGACTTCAACTGCCTGAAGTTCCCCGACAAGGACCAGGCGATGGAGAAGATCCTCGACCTCACGATGCTCTCGGACATCTTCCCGACGGGCTACTACGGCTGCGTCACCGCCGGGGTGGGGACCGGGAGCACCGTCTACGTGGCGGGCGGCGGGCCGGTCGGCCTCGCGGCCGCGCACTCGGCCCAGCTGCTCGGCGCGGCGGTCGTGATCGTCGGGGACCTGATTCCGGAGCGGCTCGCGCAGGCGCGCAGCTTCGGCTGCGAGACCGTCGACGTGTCCAAGGGCGACCCGGCGGACCAGATCGCCGAGATCCTCGGCGTCCCCGAGGTCGACTGCGGCGTCGACGCCGTCGGCTTCGAGGCGCACGGGCACGGCGAGCACGCGGGCGAGGAGCTGCCCGCGACCGTGCTGAACTCGCTGATGGAGCTCACGAGGGCCGGCGGCGGGCTCGGCATCCCCGGGCTCTACGTGACCGGTGACCCGGGCGCCAAGGACGAGGCCGCCAGGCACGGCTCGCTGTCGATCCGGATCGGGCTCGGCTGGGCGAAGTCGCACACGTTCGCGACGGGCCAGACCCCGGTCATGACGTACCAGCGCGAGCTGATGGAGGCGATCCTCCACGACCGCTGCCAGATCGCCAAGGCGGTCAACGCGACCGTCATCTCGCTCGACGACGCGCCGCAGGGCTACAAGGACTTCGACCAGGGCGCCTCCAGGAAGTACGTGCTCAACCCCCACGGCCTCATCCGGCAGGCGTAAGCATCGCTGTCGCAAGGGCAAGCGTCTGTGGCGGCGCGTGGCTCGACGGCGGGTGGGGCGCCTAGCGTGAATTGCCATGCACGCCGTCTCCCCCGCGCCGGCCAGCGCGCCCGAATCCGGGCTGCTGGGCCGGGTCCGCGCCCGTACGCTGGCGCTCGTCGCCCACCTCGCGCCGGCCGATCTGGAGCGGGTGCTGGACCCGCTGATGTCGCCGCTGGTCTGGGACCTCGCCCACATCGCCGCCTACGAGGACCTCTGGCTCTGCCACCGGCACGGCGGGCAGCCGCTGCTGCACCCCGAGCTCGCGGCGCTGTACGACGCGTTCGAGACGCCGCGCGCGGTCCGCGGCGACCTCCCGCTGCTCGAGACGGCCGGTGCGCTGCGCTACCTGGACGACGTGCGCGAACGGACGCTGGCCGTGCTCGCCGACCGCGGGGCCGGCGACGGCATCTACGTCGAGCTGGTGCTCCGCCACGAGCTTCAGCACACGGAGACGATGCGTCAGGCGATGGCACTGGGCGGGCTGCTGGCGCCCGGCGAGCCGCCCGCCGGACCGACGGGCCCCGCGTCGGAGTGGATCGAGGTGCCGGCGGGGACGTTCGCGATGGGCGCTGCCCCGGACGGCTTCGCATACGACAACGAGCGCCCGCGTCACGCGGTCGACGTGCCGGCCTTCGCGATCGCCCGCCGGCCGGTCACCAACGCGGCCTGGCGCGCGTGGGTCGAGGCGGAGGGCCGCGACGACCGCTCCACCGCGCGCTTCGGCCACCCCGAGGCGCCGGTCTGCCATGTCACGTGGCACGACGCCGACGCGTTCGCGCGTGCGGCGGGCGCCCGGCTGCCGACCGAGGTCGAGTGGGAGAAGGCCGGCGCGTCCGGCGCCCTGGACGACACCGGCTACGTCTGGGAATGGACCGCGTCGCCCTTCTCCGGCTACCCGGGCTTCCGGGCCCATCCGTACCGGGAATACTCGGAGGTCTTCTTCGGCGACGCCTACCGGGTCCTGCGCGGCGGGTCCTGGGCGACCGACCGCCGGATCGCCACGCCGACGTTCCGCAACTGGGACCTCCCGGAGCGGCGGCAGATCTTCTCGGGCGCGCGGCTCGCGCGCGAAGTGGAGCCGGCGGCTTGACCGTCACGGTGCGCTCGTACCTGGGCGACGAGAGCTCGCTCGCCGACGACGTGCTCGACGGCCTCACGCGGCCGTTCAAGGAGCTTCCGCCCAAGCACTTCTACGACGAGGCCGGCGCCGAGCTCTTCGACCGGATCTGCGAGCTCCCCGAGTACTACCCGACGCGGACCGAGCGCGCGATCCTCGCCGCGCGGGCCGGCGACGTCGCCGAGCTGACCGGCGCGGCCGAGGTCGTCGAGCTGGGCTCCGGCACGGCGGCAAAGAGCCGGCTCCTGCTCTCGGCGCTCGCGCAGGCCGGCACGCTGCGGCGCTACCTCCCCGTCGACGTGACCGAGGGCATGATCCGCGCCACCGGCGACGCGCT
>DATHJG010000139.1:0-7245 GCA_035489875.1 Solirubrobacteraceae bacterium
TCGCGTCGAGGAAGATCGGCGCGCCCGGCGCCGCGCTGCGCCACCACTCGAGCCAGCGTGCGGCGTCGGCGAGGGTGCCGGGCGCGAACACCATGCCGGTCCCGGCGAGCAGCGGCCGCCGGGCGAGCGTCGCGTGGACGACGTCGCGGAGGGGGCCGAGCGCGGCGCGTGACGGCCGGTCGGGCAGCCCGTGCACGGCGGTCCGCACGTCGGCGACGTCGATGAACACGTCCTCCAGCGTCGCGTCGACGAGGTCCAGCACCTCGGCCGCTCGCGCCTCGAGGGCGCGCGCGGACGAGCGCGCGGGCAGCGCGCCGCCCGCGGTCTTGCGGCGCCCCGGCGAGGTCGCCACGGCCTCGCCGCCCGCGGTCACGCGGCGCCCCGGCGAGGTCGGCGGGGCCGCGGCGCTCGCGCTGATACGGCGACCTGGCGAGGTCGCGGGGGGTGCGCCGCGGCCGAGGTGGAGCGCCACGACCTCGGCCATCTCCCCCTCGACGTGCGCGACCATCTCCTCGCGTGCGGCGCGCGCGTCTCGTGCCTGCACGGCGGCGAGCACCGCACGGTGGTCGGCCAGCGCGCGATCGCGGCCCGCTTCGCCGCTCGCCAGCCAGACGAGCGCCCCGGCCTCCGTCTGGAGCTCCATCTCCGCCCGCGTGAGCCGCAGCGAGCGCGTCGTCGCCGCCATCTCGACGTGGAAGCGCGCGTCGGCGGCGCGGCGCTCGGCATCGGTCCCCGCGCCCGCCAGCCGCTCGACGTGCTGGGACAGCCGATCCAGGTCGGAGCCGGATGCCCGCGCGGCGGCGAGCGCGGCGGCGGCGCCGGCGATCGCGGCGCGGTGGTCGGCGAGGTCGCGCAGGTCGTCGACGCTCAGCTCGGCGAGGCGCTCGAGCAGGCGCGCCTGCGCCGCGGCCGCCGGCGCGTGCACGAACGTCCCGCCGTTGCGCCCGCGGCGCGTCCGCACCAGCCCGGTGCGCCGGAGCCCGACGAGCGCCTCGCGCAGCGTCACGGTCGCGACGCCGAGCTGGGCCGCGAGCTCGGCCTCGCTCGGCAGCTGGTCCCCGTCGCCGAACACGCCGCCCTTGATCGCGTCGGCGAGCCGCCGCTCGATCGCGGCGACCCGGCCGCGCCTGTCGAGCGGCGCGAGCACCGTATGGCGCGCACTCGAGGGGACATGGCTCGGCATCGGCTTGACAGATTACATATGGCTTCATAGGTTTTCGGCCCATGGGCGAGAAGGACTTCGTGGAGGAGTGGCGCAACGCCGCCTACAACTGCTTCAGCTCCGGCCACAAGTTCTGCCGCGAGGTCTGCCCGGTCATGCAGGTCGAGCGCAACGAGTCGTGGACGCCGACCGCGTTCCATGCGAACGTCGTCGCGATGGAGAAGGGCGAGCTGTCGCTCGCCGAGGTCGCCGAGGACTACGTCAACTGCACGCAGTGCGGTGCGTGCGAGCTGCGCTGCCCGAACACGCTGTTCACCGGCGACTTCTACCGCTTCCGCACGCGCACGGTGGACCTCGTCAAGGCCGTGCGCGCGCTGGCGGTCGACGAGGGGATCCACCAGCCTGGCTACCAGCGCTGGAACCTGCTGACCGACGATCGCCGGCACGAGCCCGTGCTCGGCGAGGCCGACGGTGGTGTACCGGTCGACCAGGCGCACGTCGCCGACTGGGCCGCCGGGCTCGACCTCCCGACCGGCGGCGAGACGATCCTGTTCGTCGACTGCGAGGCGGCCTTCTACCGCACTTCGGTCCCGCGCGCGGTGGCCCAGGTCCTGCGGCTCGCCGGCGTCGAGTTCGGCCTGATGCGCGAGCAGTGGTGCTGCGGCGGTCCGGCGGCCGAGATGGGCTACGTCGAGCAGGCGAAGCGGTTCGCGCGCCACAACCTCGACGACTGGCGCGCGTCCGGCGTCAAGCGCGTGATCGTGCTCGACCCGCACGACTACATCACGTTCACCGAGGACTACCCGGCGTACTTCGGCGCCGAGTACGACGACATCGAGATCGTGCTCGCCGTCGAGCTGTTCGCGGATCTGATCCGGGCCGGCAAGCTGAGCCCGAGCGTCGCGATCGAGCGCTCGATCACCTACCACGACCCGTGCCGCCTCAACAAGCGCAAGGGGATCTGGGAGGAGCCGCGCGAGATCCTCAGAGCGATCCCCGGGCTGGAGTTCAAGGACGTCGACCGCGTGACGCAGTGGTCCTACTGCTCGGGCGCCGGGGCCGGCCTCTCGATCGAGAAGCCGGAGGTGACCGCCAAGATCAGCGCCCGGCGGCTGGAGCAGGCGGCGGCGCTGGAGATCGACACGCTCGTCTCCGCTTGCCCGTGGTCCGAGCGGCCGCTGTCGGAGGCCGGCGCGGAGCGCGCGATCGACGTGGTGGACATCCACGAGCTGCTGGCCGAGTCGCTCGGCATCGAGGTCGGCGGGAGCAGAGGCGAAGCATGAGCGCCGTGGCCGGCGGGATCGACGACCGCGCGCTCGAGGAGCTCGCACAGGTCCTCGGACCCGACCACCTGATCACCAGCCGCCCCGCCCGCCTGCACCGCGCACGCGTGCCCGCTCCGTTTCCCGTCCACCGCTGGGCCGAGCACATCCCCGACGCGGTCGTCCTGCCCGCGAGCACGGACGAGGTCGCCGAGGTCGTGCGGATCGCGAACCGGTTCCGCATCCCCGTCGTCCCCCGCTCCGGCGGCACCGGGCTGACCGACGGCGCCGTGCCGCTGCGCCACGGCATCCTGCTCGACCTCAAACGGCTCGACCGGATCCACGAGATCGACCTCGAGAACCGCACGTGCACGGTCGGCGCCGGGATGAACATGCTCAAGCTCAACGAGAGCCTTAGTGTGCACGGCCTGATCTATCCCGACGACCCGGCGTCCTACCCCTGCTCGCTCGTCGGCGGCCGGATCGGCACGAGCGGCTGGTCGCTGATCGGCTCCCGCTACGGGCACACGCGCGACCTGGTGCTCAGCTTCCTCCACGTGCTCCCGACCGGCGACGTCGTGCGCTTCGGCGACGGCGGCGGCGCCAAGGTGTCCAAGAGCTCCACCGGCTACACGCTCAAGCCGCTGTTCATGGGCCACCAGGGCACGCTGGGCGTCGCGACCGAGGCCACGCTGAAGCTCTATCCCAAGCCGGAGGCCGAGCTCTCGCCGTTCTGGGCGTTCGACGACTACGCGAGCGCCCACCGCGCGGTGCGCGAGCTGGTCCGGACCGACTGCGCCACGTTCGCCGGGGCGGTGCTGTTCGACGAGCACAAGGTCGCCTACCTGCGCCGCGACGACGAGGCCTACATCCCGCAGCCCGAGAACGTCCGCGCGCTCGTGTGCGCGGTCCTCTACGGCAACGAGGACGAGGTGCGCGCGGGCGGCCGGCGGCTGATGCGCACGGCACGGGAGAACGGCGCGCGCTACCTCGGCGACGAGATCTCCCAGGGCGATTGGGCGGCGCGCCACGACCGCTACGCGACGCCGCTGCATGGCCGCACCAGGGCCGGCCAGGTCGTGCCGATGAGCTGGCACTGCGAGGACGCGGCGATCAACTGGACCGAGCTGCCGGCGGTGACGCGCAAGTGGCACGACATCGTCGCGCGCCTGCGCGAGCGCTCGGACGTGTTCGACGACTGGGGCATGTTCGCCTACACGAGCGGCCGCACCGGCGTGGACTACCTGACCGAGATCGACGTCGGCATCTGGGAGCAGGAGCTCGACGACGAGACGTGGGCGATGTGGGTGCGGGCAAAGCGCGACATCGCCGCCGTGGCGGTGGAACACGGCGGCTCGATCAGCGCCTGCCACGGCGCCTGCCGCGAGGGCGAGGTCGACCTGGTGCCCGACGAGCTGGGCGGCGCCTACGACGTGATGCGCGCGCTCAAGCGCACGCTCGACCCGAACAACGTGATGAACCCCGGCAAGTACGGCCTCGACGGCGCGTTCGAGGAGGATCGCGCGTGAAGCCGTTCCGCCGCGGCGAGCAGCAGACCCCGCCGCCGGCGCAGCGGATGAGCGACGTCGCGATCATGCGCTTCGAGCACATCTTCGAGGTCGACCCCCGGCTCATGACCGAGCACGTCCGCCAGCAGGAGTTCCCGAACTGGGACACGCAGCGGATCGCGGCGAGCCGGCACGACCACCTGGACTGGATGCACCGCCACTGGGCGACCGTCGTCGTATCCGGAGAGGAGCTGCTCGAATGAGTGATGGCAACGGCGCGATGCGCTTCAGCTACTGCAGGCTGCCGGACTATCCGCTGGGGGATTCGATCGAGATGATCCGGACGGCGGACGAGCTCGGCTTCCACGCCGTCTACTCCGTCGACGAGACGTGGCACAAGGACTGGGCCGTGCTGTTCGCGGCGGCGGCGGACAAGACGGAGCGGATCCGCTTCGGGCCGAACGTCACGCACGTCTTCCTGCGCGAGCCGACGCTGATCGTGCAGCAGCTCGCGACGCTCGACGAGCTCACGAACGGGCGGATGGAGGCCGTCGTCTCGACCGGCAACTTCGGCCTGATGCACCAGTACAACGTCGACTGGGCGTCGCGCAAGCCGCTCTCGCGGCTGAAGGAGGCGATGCACGTCATGCGCACCTTCCTCGACGAGGGCAAGATCGACTTCAAGGGCGACTTCTTCGAGTACAGCGGCCTGTTCACGGCCGCCCGTCCGGTGCAGGAGCGGATGCCGCTGCTCATGGGCGGAATGAAGGGGCCGCGCTCGTTCATCGCCGCGGGCGAGATCGCCGACGGCTTGCACCACGCGCTCTCCTACTCGCGCGAGGCGTACGACTACATGGTCGAGAACGTGCGCAAGGGCGCCGACAACGCGGGTCGCAACTTCGACGACCTCGACATCGGCGCGTGGGTGGTGACCGTCGTCGCCGAGGACTCCGCCGCGGCCAAGCGGGCGGCGCGGATCCTCGTCGCGTTCTACATCTCCTCGATGCCGGAGGAGCAACTCGCCCGCCACGGCATCACGCTCGCGGAGGTGCAGCCGGTGGTCGACGCCCTCGCCGCCGGCGACGTCAAGGGCGCGATCGAGCGGTTCACGCCCGAGCTGGCCGACCGGCTGTCGGTCGCCGGGACGCCGGAGGAGTGCGTGGCGAAGATCAAGGCCGACATCGAGCCGGCTGGGGTCAATCACATGATCCTGGCGCTGTCCGACGCGCACCTCGTTGAGTTCTTCTCCGGCGAGCGGGTCGAGAACGTGCCGGGGGTCAACGAGCAGCTGCGGCTCGTCGCCGACCGGGTGATACCGGCGTTCAGCGGAGCAGCGCCTCGAGCTCGCGCGCCGCTGTCGTAGCGCGCTCGCCGAGCTCGTCCAGCCGGTCGCGCACGCGCGCGTCGGCGCCCCAGACGCTGACGACCGCGGCTGGGCGGCCGGCCGCGTCGCGGGCCGCGGCGGAGACGCCCCAGAGCGCCTGCTCCAGCTCGCCGTGCGACACGGCGAAGCCGCGCGCGCGCACCCGCTCCAGCTCGGCGCGGAGCGCGGCGGGGTCCGTGATCGTCGTGTCGGTGAAGCGCTCGAAGCCGGCGCGGACGATCGCCTCCAGCTCGTCGGGCGGGAGCGCGGCGAGGAACGCCTTGCCGGTCGAGGTCGCGTGCAGCGGCACGGTATGGCCGAGCCAGTTCGGCGCCATCACGTGGCGCGCCTGCACCTGGTCGGCGTAGACCAGCTCGAGCCGGCGGGCGACCGCGACGTTGACGGTCTCACCGGTCGCGTCGGCGAGCCGGCGCAGCACCGGGTGGGCGAGGCGGACGAGCGGCTCGTGGCCGGCGGCGGCCGCGAGCTTCAGCACGGCGACGCCGAGGCTGTAGCGGTTGCTGTCCGGGTCGCGCTCGACCAGCCCGTGGTGCTCGAGCGTCGCGAGGATCCGCCACGCCGTGCTGCGGTTGAGCCCGCACGCGTCGGCGAGCGCCGGCGCCGTCTCCGGCTCGGGCGCGCCGGCGATCGCCTCGAGCAGCTCGACCGCGCGGTCGATCGACTGGATCCGGCTGTTGACAGACGGCGAATCAGCGTTCAGCATGTGCGTTCACTGTTGCACTATACGAACGAGCATGGATCTCGCATACACCACTGAGCAACTCGGGCTCCGCGACCGCGCCGCGGCGCTGGCCGCCGACATCATGGTCCACGAGCAGGCGTGCGAGGAGGCGAACGGGCTCCCGCCCGAGGTCCACGCGCAGGTCGCGGACCGCGTGCGCCACTATGGCCTCAACGCGATCAACATGCCCGCCGAGTGGGGCGGCGCCGGGCTCGGCGTGCTCGACCAGGTGATCGTCCAGGAGCAGCTCGGCCGGCTCACCAACGCGCTGTGGGACATGGTCTGGCGCCCCGCCAACGCGCTGCGCGCGTGCGACGAGGCGCAGCGCGAGCGCTACCTGCTCCCCGGCATCCGCGGCGAGCGGCGCGACTGCGTGGCGATCACGGAGCGCGACGCGGGCTCCGACCCGAGCGCGATCGCGACCACCGCCGAGCGGGTCGACGGCGGCTTCGCCATCAACGGCGAGAAGTGGTTCGTCACCGTCGGCGACGCGGCGGACTACATGATCGTGCTCGCGCTCGTGCTCCCGGAGCGCGCGCCGACGCTCTTCCTGATCGACAAGGACGCGCCGGGCGTCGCGGTCCAGCGGACGCCGCGCTACATGCACACGTTCGTGTACGAGCATCCGGAGTTCGGCTTCACCGACGTGCGGGTGCGAGACGACGCGGTGCTCGGCGGGATCGGGCAGGGCTACGAGCTCACGCGCGACTGGTTCGTCGAAGAGCGGCTGATGATCGGCGCGCGCGCGGTCGGCGCGGCCGAGCGGGCGCTGCGGGTGGCGACCGAGTTCGCGGCGGAGCGCGTGCAGGGGGGCGGCCCGATCGTCGGCCACCAGCTCATCCAGGGCATGATCGCCGACTCGGTCGTCGACATCGCGGCCAACCGCGCGCTGGTGCACCAGGTCGCGTGGGAGGCCGACAACGGGCTCTCGCGCAAGCTGCTGCACGCCAAGGCGGCGGTCGTGAAGCTCGCGGCGGCGGAGGCGGCGGGCCGCGTCGTCGACCGCGCGGTCCAGATCCTCGGCGGGCGCGGCTACATGCGCGAGAACCCGTGCGAGCGGCTGTACCGCGACATCCGCGTCGACCGGATCTGGGAGGGCACGTCGGAGATCCAGCGGCTGATCATCGGCAACGAGGTCGGCAAGCGCGGGCTCGACGGCGTGCTCTCGTTCGGCGTGGCGGAGCCGGCGCCGGCGCTCACCTGAACGG
>DATHJG010000140.1:0-4849 GCA_035489875.1 Solirubrobacteraceae bacterium
CGGCGGGTAGACGCCGCGGGCGAGCAGCGCGCGGCACCAGGCGGCGTAGGCGTCGGTGTCGCACGCAGCCGCGCCGGCGTAGTCGCGCACCGGCGCGTCGGAGAAGAAGACGGTCAGCAGCCCCGGCGCCCATTCGACCTGCACGGGTCGGTCGCGCGCGGCCTCGCGCAGGCCGGCGGCGAGCGCCTCCGTCGTGGCGGCGAGGTGGACGTACGCCTCGTCGTCGAGTCGCGTGAGCGTGGCCCGGCCCGCGGCGACCGCTAGCGGGTTCCCGGAGAGCGTGCCGGCCTGGTAGACATCGCCGGCCGGCGCGATCTGGTTCATCAGGTCGACCGAGCCGCCGTACGCCGCGGCCGGGAGGCCACCGCCGATCACCTTGCCCATCACCGTGATGTCGGGCAGCACGCCGGTCAGCTCCTGTGCACCGCCCGCGGAGACGCGGAAGCCGGTGATGACCTCGTCGAAGATGAGCAGCGCGCCGTGCTCGGTCGCGAGCTCGCGCAGCAGATCGAGGAAGCCCGACTCCGGTAGGAAGAGGCCCATGTTCGCGGCGTACGGCTCCGCGATCAGGGCGGCGACCTCGTGCTGCTCGAACGCGGCGCGCAGGGCGTCAGGGTCGTTCCACGGCACGATCACCGTGCCGCGGGCGGCGGACTCCGGCACGCCGGGCGACGCCGGGATTCCCTGCGTCGCCAGGCCGGAGCCGGCCTGTGCGAGCAAGCCGTCGACGTGGCCGTGGTAGGCGCCGGCGAACTTGACGAGCGTCTCCCGCCCGGTGGCCGCGCGGGCCAGCCGGATCGCGCTCATCGACGCCTCGGTGCCCGACGAGGTCATGCGCAGCATGTCGACGGCCGGCATGCGCTGGGTGACCAGCTCGGCCAGCTCCACCTCGCCCGCAGTCGGCGCGCCGTAGCTGGTGCCGAGCCGCGCCGCCTCGATGACCGCCTCGAGCACCGCCGGGTGGCCGTGGCCGAGGATCAACGGGCCCCAGGAGCAGACGTAGTCGACGTACGTGTTGCCGTCGACGTCGGTGATCTCCGCTCCCGCCGCGCGCTCGATGAAGATCGGGTCGCGCCCGATCGCCCGCATCGCCCGCACCGGTGAGTTGACCCCGCCCGGCAGCAGGCGCACGGCCCGGTGATAGAGCTCTGCGGAGCGGGTGTCGGACAGGGAGGTGCTCAGCGCACGTGCTCCTCTTCCCAGCGCGCGAACGCGTCGGTGAAGTAGAGCATCCGCACCTTCTTGAACTCGGTGCTCGAGTACAGCGTCGCGCGGCCGCGGATCCCGGTCGCGTCCGCGATCGAGTCGAGGACTGCGTCGCATTCCTCCTTCGAGCGGCCGTGCGCCATGGTGAAGACGGAGTACGGCCAGTCGGGGTACGTCGGGCGCTGGTAGCAGTGCGAGATCCCGCGGAACGCGGCCATCCGCTTTCCGGTGTCGAGGATCTCGTCCTCCGGCACCGCCCAGACGCCCATGCCGTTGGCGGAGAAGCCGGCGCGGCGGTGGTAGAGGATCGCGGCGACGCGACGCAGGCCGCCGCGCTCGCGGAGCGACTCGAGGCGCTCGAGCACGGTCGCGACCGGCACGCCGAGCCGCTCGGCCGCGGGCGCGTAGGGCTCCGAGACGACCGGCATCGGGCCCTGCGTCGCGCGTACCGTGGCGATGTCCTCCTCGCTGAGCTCGATCGGCTCGAGCTCCAGCGGCTCGGCGGCCTCGCCGGACGCGCTCAGCGCATCGGTGCCGCCCTCCATCTCGAGGTCCATGCGGATCTTGAACAGCTTGAGCGTCGGGAGCTGGCGGATCGATTCGGCGCCGGTGCGCTCGGCGATCACGTCGAGCGTGCCGTCCAGGCCCAGCCTGGAGTCCCGCTCGACCGCGATCGTGAACCACAGGTTGAAGTCGTGGTCGCGCAGGTAGTTGTGCGTGACGCCCGGGTGGGTGTTGATGAACTGCGCCGCGCGGTGCGGGTTGTCGGCGTCGACCTTGGCGGCGACGAGCATCGACGCGTAGCCGAAGGCGCGCGTGTCGAAGATCGGCGTGATCTCGCGGATGATCCGCTTGTCGAGCAGGTACTGGACGCGCTCGAGCACCTCCGCCTCGGGCCGCTCCGCCAGCGCGGCGACGCGTGCGAACGGTCGCGGCTCGAGGGGGAAGCGCCCCTGCATGAGGTTGAGCAGCTGCTTGTCGGTCTCGTCGAGGGGGACCGCGGAGCCGCCGCGGCGGCTGCGGACCTTCGGGAGAGCGGGCTTCGGGTTCCGATCTCCGGACGACGTCACTTGAGCCACGTTGCGACGTCCTTTGCGTGGTAGGTGATCACGATGTCTGCGCCGGCGCGGCGGATCCCGGTGAGCGTCTCGAGCACGGCGGGGCGCTCCTCGAGGAGCCCTGCGGCCACAGCAGCCTTCAGCATCCCGTACTCGCCGCTGACGTTGTACGCCGCGACCGGCAGCCGGGTCGCGTCCTTCACGCGCCGGATCACGTCGAGGTACGGCAGCGCGGGCTTGACCATGATCACGTCGGCGCCCTCGGCCGCGTCGAGCTCGGCCTCGCGCACGGCCTCGCGTGCGTTGGCGGGATCCATCTGGTAGCCACGCCGGTCGCCGCGCGACGGCGCGGACTCGGCGGCCTCGCGGAACGGGCCGTAGAAGGCGGAGGCGTACTTGGCGGAGTAGGCCATGATCGGCGTCTCGGCGAGGCCGTGGTCGTCGAGCGCGGCGCGCAGCGCGCCGACGCGGCCGTCCATCATGTCGCTCGGCGCGACGATGTCCGCGCCCGCCTCCGCCTGCGAGACCGCGGTGCGCGCGAGCAGCTCCAGCGTGAGGTCGTTGTCGACCACGCCGTCGTCGCGAAGCACGCCGCAATGGCCGTGGCTCGTGTACTCGCACAGGCAGAGGTCGCAGATCACGAGCAGCTCGGGGTGCGCGGCCTTGATCGCGCGCGTGGCGAGCTGGACGATGCCCTCGTCGTCCCAGGCGCCGGAGCCCTCCTCGTCCTTGGCGGCCGGGAGCCCGAACAGGAGCACCGCGGGGATGCCGAGCGCGGCGGCCTGGCCGGCCTCTTCCACGGCGGCGCCGATCGAGAGGTGATCGATCCCCGGCATGCTCGGGATCGGGACGCGACCCTCGATGCCGTGGCGCACGAACATCGGATAGACGAGGTGCGCCGCCGAGAGCTCGGTCTCGCGCACGAGCCCGCGCAACAGCCCGGTCTTGCGGAGACGTCGCATGCGGGTGGCTGGGAACACGCTTGCAGCTTAGAGCCCAGCGGCCTATGCGAACCGCCGCAGCGACAGCCGGGCGATCGCCGAGAAGGCCAGCGCGAGCGCGGCGAGGTGCAGCAGCGGCACGGCGAGCGAGCCGCCGTTGAGCGCCGCGTCCAGGGCATTCAGCGCGGGCTTGAACGGGAACGCGCCCGACACGACGCGGATGACGTCGTAGAGCGTGCTGCCCACGGCGCCGGACGGGATCAGCGCGAGCGCCGCCACGGGAAGCGCGAGCATGAACGACAGCAGCGACGCGGCGCGCACCTCGCGCGTCAGGCCGCCGATGGCGACGCCGAGCGCCGCAAAGGCGACGGCGGCGACCGCAAGCGCCGCGAGCCACGCGGGCGCGCGGCTCCAGCCCAGGTCCAGGAACCCGACGAGCACCGCGAGCATCGCCGTGGCCAGCGCCCAGGCGCACAGCCCGGCCAGGCCGATCTTCTCGGCCAGCAGCCCATTGCGGGAGACAAGGCCGCGCACGAGCCGGCCGAACGCGTGCTCCTCCCGCTCCAGCGCGAGCATCCCGGCGGCCAGCAGCAGCGTCACGAACATCAGCGAGAGGACGACCGCGACCTCCACCCCGAACACGTCGAGCGAGGTCGTGGAACCACCGAGCGCCCGTTCCTTCACCCGCACGGGACTCGCGATCGACGCCAGGATCGGCCTGGACACGTCGAGGTTGTCGGCGGCCAGGCGCGCGAAGCGGGAGACCTGCTGCAGCGCGGTGCGCGCGGACGAACCCTCGGGCAGGCCGGCGACGGCGGCGTCGATGATCGCCTGGGCGTTGCGCAGCCCGAGGATGTCGACGTCGCCGACGAGCGGCAGCGAGAGATGGCCGCCCTCGACGATCAGCCCCAGGTAGCGCGCCGACTCCCTGAAGATCTCGGCCGAGAGCGCCTTGTTGGCGTCGGCCAGCGTGGCGTCGATCGTCGCCTGGACGTAGCGGCGCTTGAGCGGGTTCTCGGCGGTGTAGTAGACCTCGACGGTGGGCGGGTCCCCGCCGCCGAGGCCGAGCGTGCCCTGGAGGCGCTGGATGACGTCGGGCGGGATCACCAGCGCGCCGAGCGCCTCGCCCGACTCGACCTTGGCGATCGCCTCCTCGCGCGTCTTCACGCGGATCGGGTCGACCGAGTCGAACAGCTCGGACGCGTAGTTGGTGGCGTCGAGCTGCTGGCCGCCGACGTTGATCTTCGCCTCACCCGGCGGCACGAGGTTGGCGAACGCCACCTTCGGCTTGGACGGGCCCGACGACAGCGCGACGCCGACGAGCAGCGCCACGACCAGCGGGTAGAGCACGAGCAGCCCGACGAGCAGCGGCGAGCGGCGCAGGATCTGCAGGTCCTTCAGCAGCAGCCAGCGCACGCGGGTCCTCAATGCCCCTGGCTGCGGAGGAAGCGGACGAACGCGCCCTCGAAGTCGATCGCCTCGTGCTCTCCGGTCGCTCGCTCGAGCTCCGCGGGGGTGCCGGTGAACAGCAACTCGCCGTCGGCGAGCACGAGCAGCCGGTCGGCGTAGCGCTCCGCCTCGGCCACGTTGTGGGTGGAGTAGACGACGGTTGTCTCGCCGTCGCGCGCCAGGCCGGAGACGAAC
>DATHJG010000141.1:0-4904 GCA_035489875.1 Solirubrobacteraceae bacterium
ACACGCGCTCCCTGGAGCAGCTCGTCGCCCGGAACGCGCAGGACCCGGCCTCGGTCCACGTCCGATTCAGCTGCGATCCGTCGAAGTCGAACGGCTCGCGCTAGAGGCCCGCCGCGCGCGGGCTCGCGCTCGCCTGCTCGAGCGCGTCGCGGACGACCGCCGCCAGGCGCTCCACGGCGGTTTCGAGCTCGGTCTCGGTCAGGTGGCTGAACGACAGCCGCAGCGTGTTGCGGCCGCTGTCGCCGGCATGGAACGGGGGACCCGGGACGTAGGCGACACCGGCTGCGAGCGCGGCCGGGCGCATGGCGAGCGCGTCGAGCTCCTCGGGCAGCGTGAGCCAGGTGAGGAAGCCGCCCGTCGGCTCGGTCCATTCGACCCCCTCGGGCATGTGGCGCGTCAACGCCGCCGACAGCGCCGCCCAGTGCGACGCGTACAGCGCCCGCGCCGCAGGGAGGTGGCGCTCGAAGCCGCCGGCGCGGCCGTACTCCTCGACGAGGCGCTGTCCTAGTCCGCCGGCGCACTGGTCGGTGGTCTGCTTGGCGGCGGAGAGCTCGGCGATCACATCGGGCGGGCCGGCGGCCCAGCCGAGCCGGACGCCGGGGAAGAAGCTCTTGGAGAACGTCCCCGCCTGCAGCACGACGTCCGGCCCGAGCGACCACAGCGACGGCAGCGACGCCCCGTCGAAGGACAGCTCGCGGTAGGCGACGTCCTCGAAGATCAGCACGCCGTGCCGGCGGCAGAGCTCGACCAGCTCGCGGCGCCGGTCGAGCGGGAGCGTCCGGCCCGTCGGGTTCTGGTAGTCCGGGATCGTGTAGACGAACTTCGGGCGCAGGCCCGCCGCCAGGCGCCGCGCCAGCGCGTCGACGCGCAGCCCGTCATCGTCCATCGCGATGGCGACCGCGTCGGCCTCGGCGCCGCCGAACGCCATCAGCGCGCCGAGATAGCTCGGCGCCTCGACGGCGATCGCGTCGCCGGGATCGATCAGCGCCTGGCACATCAGCGCGATGCACTCCATCCCGCCGCTGGTGACGATCAGCTCGCCGGGCTCGGGGCGCCGGCCCTGGAGCTGCTCCTGGCGGTCGATCAGGTACTCGCGCACGCTCGGGATGCCGGCGCACGGCGTGTACTGCAACGCGACGGCGGCGTCGTCGCGCACGAGCCGCGCAGCGATCTCCTCGAGCTCGTCGGTCGGGAACGTCGCCGGGTTCGGGAAGCCGCCCGTCATGGAGAGCACGCCGGGCGGGCTGCCGGCGAGGATCGCGGTCAGCTCGTCGCCGCCGCGCAGGCGCGTCCGGCGCGCGAACGCACGCGCGAAGTCAGCCATCGACCCGGAACGCCAGCGCGCTGTCCTCGCCGCGGTCGAGCGCCGCGACGTGCTCGCGGTGGTTCGTCAGGCCGTGGAGCGCCTCGCCGCGAGCCTGCGCCGCGAGGATCGCGCGCTCGCTCCGACCGATCAGCTCCGCGGTCTCCAGTGCGGCGCCGATCCGCTCCGCCGTCGCGATCAGCAGGCCGTCGTCGTCGCCGAACACGATGTCGCCCGGGGACACCTCGACGCCGCCGCAGGCGATCGTCGCCCCGAGCGCGGCCCGCGACACGGTCGTGCCCGCGCGCGGCGTCGTGCCGCGCGCGAAGACCGGCAGCCCGATGTGGCGGAGACCCCGGAGGTCGCGGCAGAACCCGTCGGCGACGATCCCGGCCAGCCCGCGCCGGCGCGCCTCGGTCGCGAACAGCTCGCCGAACACCGCGCGCGACCCTCCGTTGGCGGTGATCACGAGCACGTCGCCGGGCGCGGCCTCGGCCAGCGCGCTCATCACCGGCAGGTGGTCATCCTCCGCGACGACGGTGAACGCCGGCCCGGCCATGCGCACGTCGGGGATCATCGCCCGGATCGCCGGATCGACCACGGGCAGCGTCTTGTCGGCGTCCGAGAGCGCCGAGACGTCGATGTGCAGCAGTCGCTCGAGCAGGTCCACGGCACAGAGCCTGCCACATGCGCGGGCGGGCCGGCCGTCCAGGGGACGGCTCGCCCTGGGGTCCGTGCCCGCGCACGACTCGCTCGCTGCTCACCTGGCCGATGCTTCGATGCGGAAGATCGGATGGTCGGGCGCGATGCGCAGGAGCTCGGCGTCCGCGGAGTCCGGTCCGACCCCGCCGAAGAACGCGCCGACCTCCCACTTCCAGTGCTCGAGATACGCGCGCAGGATCGGGACCTTGGCGCCGTCGTTCGGCAGTTCCACCGCGGTGAAGCGCTCCGCGCGCCGGCCGAGGAGCAGGCGGCCCTCGCCCTGGGCGCGTAGATTCCGGACCCACTGCGTGTGCCCGCGCGGGGCGACGAGGTAGCGCTCGGTCTCGAGCGTCAGCAGATTGACCGGAGTACGCCGCGGCTCGCCGGTCTTGCGTCCGCGGACTTCGAGGACCCGCGACCCCGCCACGCTCACTCCCAGACGCGTGAGCGCCGCCACGACGCGGTTGAACACGTTCGTGGTGAACCAACCCGGACGTTGGAAGCGGTCAGCGATGCGGGGATTCTCGCATCGGATCGGGCGCCTCGCGAACGACGGCGCGTGGGTCCTTGTCCTCGCGAAGTCCGAGGAAGCGCGGATGGCGCAGCCGTCCGTCTCGCGTCCACTCGCTGAATCCGATCTGCGCGACGAGTCGCGGCTCGACCCAGGTGGCGCTGCGCTCGCGGACCTCGTCGGCGAACGGCGACGCGTCGCGCCGCAGCGGGGCGAGCCTGCCGGCGAGATCGCGCAGCGTCGCCCGGGTGAAGCCCGTGCCGACCTTGCCCGCGTAGCGCAACTCGCCGTCGTCGTAGTAGCCGAGCAGCAGCGCGCCGAGGTCGGTGCGGCTGCCGCGTGGAGCGGTGTAGCCGCCGACGACGAGCTCCTGCTCGGCCGAGCACTTGAACTTCAACCAGTCGCGTGAGCGGCCCTGCGTGTACGGGGCGTCGGCGCGCTTGGCGATCAGGCCCTCCCAGCCCTTGCGGCACGCCTCGGCGAAGAACGCCTCGCCGTCGCGGTTGCGGTGCACGGTCATGCGGATCGGGTCGTCGAACGCGAGCGCCCGTCGCAGCAGCGCCTTGCGCGCCCGCAGCGGCCGGGCGGTCACGTCCTCGCCGGCGAAGCGCAGGATGTCGAAGACGTAGAAGAACACGGGCGCCGGACGCTCGCCGCGCTGCTGGAGCCGCGCGAAGCTCGTCTGCGCGCCGTCGAACGCGACGATCTCGCCGTCGAGCACGACGTCGGTCACGGGGTCGTCCTCCAGCGCCCTCGCGATCTCCGGAAATCGGCCGTTCAGGCTCAAGTCGTTGCGCGAGCGCAGCCGGACGCCGCCGTCGTCCTTGAACGCCAGGCACCGGATGCCGTCGAGCTTGCGTTCGAAGATCCAGTCCGGGTCGGAGAAGCGCTCGTCGGTCAGCACCGCCTTCATCGGCTCCATGGCTCAGTCGCCGCGGTCGCCCACGCCACGATCCGCTCGCACGGCCCGCGCCTGGGCGGCATCCATCCACATCTCCCAGCGGCCGGACGCCGACCGATGCTCGTCGTGGAAGCGATACGGGCGGCGGCCGCCGAACTCGGTGTGGCGCAGACGCGACACGCCGCCCAGCACGGACGCGATCCGGCGGCGCGGCCAGCCGATCGCATCCTCGATCGCCGGGAAGGTGCGGGGCTGATCGGGCGCGTCGGAGAGCGCGTCCAGCAGCTCGCGCATGAGGTCGCTGCAGCGATCGTAGAAGCGGGCGATCTCGCCGGAGTCGCTCATGGCGTTCTGCGGCGCGTGCTGGCCCAGGCCGGACGAGCTGCCGGTCTGCGACATCAGCCCACGCTAGGCCCGCCGGTCCGCCGCGACGGCGAGCACCGCCTTGACGATGCCGTCGTAGCCGGTGCAGCGGCAGAGGTTCCCGGCCAGGGCGACGCGGACCTCATCCTCGCTCGGCTCGCTCGTCCGGTCGAGCAGCGCGCTCGCCGAGATCAGCATCCCGGGCGTGCAGAAGCCGCACTGCACGCCGCCCATGTCGAGGAACGCGCGCTGCAGCGGGTGCAGCTCGGTGTCGCCCCCGAGGCCTTCGACGGTCGTGACCTCGCGGTCCGCCGCCTGGAGCGCCAGGTAGGAGCACGCGTTCACCGGCTCGCCGTCGAGGAGCATCATGCAGGCGCCGCACTCCGAGTCGTCGCAGCCCTCCTTGGAGCCGGTCAGGCCGATCGGCCCGCGGACCGCGTCGAGCAGGCTCTGGTGCGCGTCGAGCTCGACCGGATAGGCCTGGCCGTTGACGTGCAGGGTCACCTCGTACTTCATCGGGCTCGGCCTCCTCAGACGGCGCCGTGGAGCGCTGGGCTGGCGGGAATCGGGACTGCGGTGGCGCCGTCGCGGGCGCGGGCGACCGCCGCCGCGATGGCACGGCGGGTGATGACGGCCGCCATCGCGCGCCGGTACTCGAGCGACCCGCGGACGTCCGAGATCGGCTGGGCCGCGGCGGCCGCCGCGGCGGCCGCACGCTCGGCCGCGGCGCGGCCGCCGTCCGTGCCGGCCAGCGCCGCCTCGGCGTCCGGGACGCGCAGGATCGTCGGCGCGAGCGCGGTGATCGCGATCCGGGCGGCGCGCACGAGGCCGCCGTCGAGCTCCACGACGGCGGTCGCGCCGACGACGGCGATCTCCATCTGGCGGCGGTACTCCAGCCGCACGTAGGCGCTGCCGGTCCCGGGCGCGACCGGCGGCAGCGTCACCGCGGTCAGGAGCTCCGCCGGCTCCGCGGACGTGCGCCCCGGGCCGGTCCAGAGCTCGTCGAGCGGCAGCTCGCGGGCGCCGCCGCCGGCGGCGCTGAGCGTCACCGTGGCGCCGAGGCAGAGCAGCGGCCCGCCGGTGTCCATCGCCGGCGACGCGTTCATGACGTTGCCGCCGAGCGT
>DATHJG010000142.1:0-2113 GCA_035489875.1 Solirubrobacteraceae bacterium
GTCGCCCGACGACGCCATCGCCTCGATGTAGCCGTTGCGCGGGTCGATCGTGACGATCGCCGACGACGGGCCGACCCCCGCGAGGTGGTCGGAGATCGTGTCGCGCGCCTCGGCCTGCTTGCGGAGGTCGATCGTCGTGAAGACCTTCATCCCGCCCGCGCGCACCGTCTGCGCGCCGTACTCGCGGAACAGCTGGTCCTTGACGTAGTCGAAGAAGTACTCCTCGCGCCGCTTGGAGAAGTACGACGAGCGCTTGAGGCCGAGCTTCGAGGCGACGGCGGCGTCCGCCTCGGCGGGCGTGATCATCCCGAGCTCCTCCATCTTCCGCAGCACCTCGTTGCGGCGGGTCTTCGCCGCGTTGCGGCTGCGCGTGGGGGAGTAGTCCGACGGCGCCTGCGGCAGGCCGGCGAGCAGCGCCGCCTGCTGCACGTTGAGGTCCTTGAGGTTCTTGGAGAAGTAGATCCTCGCCGCGGCCTTGATGCCGATCGCGGACTGGCCGCCGACCGTGCCGTACGGGATCGAGTCGAGGTACTTCTCGAGGATCCACTCCTTGCTGTGCTCGTCCTCGAGCTCCTCGGCGAGCTTCGCCTCGCGGATCTTGCGCGTGTAGGTGCGCTCGTTCGAGATGTAGAGCGAGCGCGCAAGCTGCATCGTGATCGTGGAGCCGCCCTGCAGCTTCTGCCCCGACGTGACGTTCTTGAACGCCGCGCGCACGAGGCCCTCGTAGTCGACGCCCTTGTGCTTGTAGAAGCGCTCGTCCTCGATCGCGATCGTGGCGTCCTTGACGACCTGCGGGATGTCGGAGGAGCGCAGCGGCAGGTGCAGGTCGTCGGCCTGGATGAAGCCGAGCGGGCGGCCGTCGGCGGCGAAGACGCGCGTGTTCTCGGCGGTCGCCTTCGGCTTGAGCGACGACAGCGGCGGCGCCGACGCGGCGATCGAGACGATGTAGCCGACGCCCCCCAGGCCCGCGAGCACGATGACGATCCCCGCGACCATGAGCGCGAGGAAGGCCTTGTTGCGCGGGCCGCCGCTTCCGCGACGGCGTCGCCTCGTCCGTTGGGCGTGGGTCATTGCAGCGAGCCCGTGATTGTAGGGCGCCCGACCGTGTTCGACCCGCGGGCGGAAAGCCCTACTCGACGGTCGCGAGCAGACCTTCCGTGCGCAGCCGCTCGAGGCACTGCAGCCGCAGCGCCGCCTCGCGCGGCCCGCGCGCCGACGGCGGGCACGGCTCGCCGCCGACCGTGAGCCGCACCCCGTCGACGGTCGTCTCGGCGACGCTCACGCTCTGCCCGGTCTCCTCCTCCAGTGCGCGCACGGCGCGGCCGGCGTCGGCGGCCGCGGGGATCCAGATCTGCACGTCGAGCCGGATCGCGCCCTCGCCCAGCGTGTCGTTGCGCAGGATCCCGCTCGCGAGCTTCTCGTTCGGGACCACGATGTGCTGGCCGTCGGGGCTGCGCAGGAACGTGTACGTGAGGCGGATGTCGTCGACGACGCCGTACTCCTCTTCCACGTACACCCAGTCGCCGACGCGAATCGGCTGCGTGACCGCGAGCATGATCCCGGCCACGAAGTTGGCGAGCGTCTGGCGGGCCGCGAAGCCGAGGATCGCGGCCGCGATCGCGCCGGAGGCCAGCAGCGACGCGGCGAGGCGGTTGATGCCGTCGAACTGGGCGAGCGCGACGGCGACGCCGAGCACGATGATCGCGGCGTAGATCAGCCGGCGGATGAAGCGCAGCCTGGTGTCGGTCGCCGCCGACAGCTCGCCGCGGATGACCGCCGACGCCATCCGCTGCCCGCGGTGCGCGAGCATGCGGTCGAGCAGCGTGGCGAGCACGACCGCCAGGACGACCGAGACGACCGCCGTGATCCAGGCGCTGTTGTCGTCCAAGAACGAGTTGACATCGTCCAAGAACGAGCTGGCAAGATCCGCCGCCATGGGCGGCGAGGTTAGTAGGCGGGCGGTGCTGCTCGACGCCATGGGGACGCTGCTGACGTTCGGCGACCCGGTGCCGCGGCTGCGGGCGGCGCTCGCCGAGCGGCTCGGTCGCGACGTCGGCGAGGCGGCGGCGCGGGCGGCGATCCGGGCCGAGATCGCCCACTACCGCGCGCACCT
>DATHJG010000143.1:0-8037 GCA_035489875.1 Solirubrobacteraceae bacterium
ATGCCCGAAATCGAGGCCGCGACGGTGTCTCCGGACCTCGGCATCGACTGGCTCAGCGACACGCTGAACCCACGCCAGACGAGCGAGTAGCCGATCTCAGCCAGCCCTCCACGGTCTCCGGGCGAGCTACGGCTCTGGACGGCAGCGGCAGCAGCGGCGGGACCCATTGCCGCGCTACCGCTTCGAGGCTGGAGGAGCAGCGCCGGCCATCCGCTGCCCCGTGCCTGCTCCCAGGCGAAAGGAGCAGCGCGCCGGTCCAAACGCGGACGATGTCCCGATCGTCGTGGAACTTGGGTGGCGGTCCACGTTTGGGCAACTCTGTGGTGGGTCGAGGACAATCAGCACTGCGCGGGCGGCTCGGCCTGTGCCTGGGTCTCCGAGCAGATGTTCTGGCCGATCAGCAGGGAGAGGATCGCGCTCGCCGACGCGATCAGCAGCAGCAGCGTGGTGCCGGCGACTGCGGCGATCGTGAGCGCGCCGGACGGCTTGACGACGCTCGCGGGCACGGGCGGCTGCGGGAGGAAACCAGTGCCAGTCGGGCGTAGCCGCGCGGCGCCCGGCGCGTCTCGCCGTCCCTATCTTGACTGCGTGTGCGCGCTCGCCGCGTCCGTCGACCGCCGGATCAGCTGTGACGCTGGGCGAGTTCGCGTTCGTAGCGGCGTAGCGTGCGCAGGAAGACGGCGCGCTCGGCCGGCTGCATGTCGGCGAATGTCCTTCGCCACGCGGCTGCCGAGTGTCCTATCCAGCGCTCGATCGCGGGACCGTGGTTTGACCCGATGGAAACGATCGTGCGTCTGCGGTCGGCGTCGTCGGGGTGGCGCTCGACGAGTCCGTGGCGGGAGAGCTCGGCGAGCATCAGGCTCACGGTGGCGGCAGCTACCTCGAGGCGCTGGGCCAGCTCGTTGACGGTCATCGCGCCGTCGTAGTGCAGGTAGGCGAGGAGGGGCAGGTGGCGCGGGCCGAGGGCCATGGACCCGAACTCGGGTGGAACGCCGCTGCGCTTGAGCCGCGCGATTACCTGCGGCATCAGCAGCAGGATCTCGCGGAGCGCGTCCTCGATGGAGGGTTCGTCGTGGATCATGATATTTTGGCTTTCCCAGCTAAATAGCTTCGTGATATCGCGTCGTTGTCGAAGGGAGTATGCGGATGATCCTCATCACGGGGGGCCTGGGTTTCATCGGGGCGCACGTCACCGGCGAATTTGCCGCCCACGGCCATCGCTGCGTCGCAGCGCAGCGCCGAGTCGACGCGGTTCCGTCGTTCGTGGCGGATCGCTCGGAGGTGGTGGTCGAGACGCTCGACGTTGCCGACGGAGCGGCGCTTGCCGAGCTCGTGGAACGCCATGACGTCGGCAGCATCGTGCACCTCGCGGCGCCCCCGCTGGCGCGAGGCGACCTGATGGACGACTGGGAAGCCGCCACTCGTGGCATGGTCAACGTCCTGCGCGTCGCGCGGGACTCGGGCATGGGGCGGGTGACAGTCGCCAGCACCATCGGCGTCTATCTCGGTGCTACCGAGGGTCCTCTGCGCGAAGATCAGCCGCTCTCGCTGTCTTCGCCCCATCCGATCCCCGCCGTCAAGAAGAGCCTCGAGTTGATCTGCGACCTCGCCGCCGGCACCGAAGGCATCGACGTCGCCGTGCTCCGCGTCGGAGCGATCTGGGGCCCCCTGGGCGCACCCTCGTCGCCATTCTTCGGACTGCCAGCGCTCGTGCACGCGGCGGCCCGGGGTGACGTGGGTTCACGCGATGAGCAAGCCCACGAAGCGATCGACTCGTTCTACGTCCGAGACTGCGCACGCGCGATAGTCGCCGTGCACACCGCCCGGGAACTGCCGCATCGCATCTTCAACATCGGAGCCGGGCGCGTGACAACCAACGCCGAGGTTGCCCTCGCTATCGAGCGTGCAGAACCGGGAGCGAAGCTGGCCCTGGCCGACGGCGGAGCGCAATGGCCTCCCATGGTCATCGACCGACTAGCGAGCATCGGCTACGCCCCGACCTTCGACCTCGACGCCGCGCTTGCCGACTACATGAGCTGGCTGCGGGCAGGCAACCCGCGCTGAGCCACCCCACCGCACCGCGTTCTCCCGGCAGAGCAAGTACCCGGGGCGGACTCGAACCCGCACGGCCACGAGGGCCAATGGCTTTTGAGGCCGGCCCCGGGTACTTGCTCTGCCCGGTCACGCGGCCGGGCTTGCGCAGCGCCCGGTGCGCAGGTCGCGCGTCAGCTCGCGCTTGAGTGCGCCCCGCGACTGCACGTACCGCGACTGGTAGATCGTCTCGGCAGACACCCACATCTCCGGGTCCTCGGGGAACCGGCGGCGCAGCCGCCCGGCGATCTGGGCACGGCCCAGCGCGATCTCCTCGCGCTCGGCGAACGACAAGCAGCGCCCCTTGACGTTGCGGCCCCGACGCGGCCGCACGCCGCCACAGGCGGCCACCCAGCGTCCCCTGCTTGCGATACGTACCGGCCTGTGCGGCCGCATCGGAGACGAACTCGCCGCGCTGCAACGCCGCCCAGAACGGCTGCACGGCCTCGGGCACCTGCGCGCTGGAGAACCGGACCATCGAACCCAAGGATCGCTTTACAGGACCTGGTGATGGTCGGTCGTCACCTTGGCGGGGTGCTCTCGCGTTCAGAGCTCCCGCGCCCGGCGCGATAGGCGGCGTCGCCGAGCGCGCCCCCGCGGTGGCCGCGTGCTCGCCGCCGAGGGCCTTAGGCGCGGCCCGCTGCGGCCAGGTCGTCGGCGGCGGCGACCACCTCCGCGACGAGCGTGACGAGGTCGGCCGGGGTCGTGCCCGGATGCAGGATGCAGGCGCGCAAGGTCTCGCGCCCCTCGTAGACCGTGCCGGTCACGAACGCCCGCCCCCGCGCCTGGACGGCCTCTGGCAGCGCGCGGTTGACGGCCTCGAGCCGCTCCGGCGTGCACCCGGGCGGCCGGGCGCGGAACGCCACGATCGACGTCTCGGGCGCGGCCGCGACCTCGAGCGACGGCTCGCGCTCGACCACCGCGGCGAGGTCGCGCGCCAGGGCGTTCGCGCGCACGACCTGGTCGACGATGCCGTCGCGGCCGCGGGCGGCGATCGTCGCCCACGTCTTCAGCGCGCGGAAGGGCCGCGTCTGCTCGAGGCCGTACTCGGCGAAGGTGCCGACCGCCGCGCCGCCGTCCTGGCGCAGGTAGGGCGGGATGAGGCTGAACGCGTCGCGGAGGTCGTCGGCGCGGCGCACAAGCGCGCAGCCGGCGTCGACCGGGACGCCGAGCCACTTGTGCGGGTCGAGCGTCAGCGAGTCGGCGCGCTCCAGGCCCCGGTAGCGCGCGGCGAGCGCCGGGTCGAGGATGCCGAAGGCGCCGTAGGCTCCGTCGACGTGGAGCCAGAGCCCCTCGGCGGCGGCGACGTCCGCGAGCACCTCGAGCGGGTCGATGGCACCGGTGTTGACCGTGCCCGCCGAGCCGACCAGCAGCGCCGGCGTCGCGCCCGCCGCGCGGTCGGCCGCGATCGCTCCGCGCAGTTCGTCCGCAACGAGGCGCCCGCCTGGCAGCGGCAGCGGCCGGATGGCATCGCTGCCGAACCCGAGCAGCTCGAGCGCGCGCCGCACGCAGCTGTGCGCCTCGAACGGAACGTAGGCGAGCAGGCGCGGGCCGCCCGCGAGCCCGTGCCGGCGCACGTCGTGCCCGGCGGCGGCGGCGGCGCGGCCGCGCGCACCGGCCAGGCAGACGATCGTCGCCGCGGATGCGCCGCTCGTCAGCAGGCCGGCGCCCGGCGGGTGCGGGAACCCGACCAGCTCCGCCAGCCAGCGCACGGCCGTGCGCTCGAGGTGAACGTCGGCGTGGTCGCCGGACACCACGCTCGGGTTCATCGCCGCTGCCGGCAGCGACGCCAGCACGCCGGCCAGCGCCGGCGGCGGGTTGACCCAGCCGAAGAAGGCGGGATGCCCGTTCCCCATCGCGTGCGGTAGCACGTCGCGCGCCATCGTCCCCGCCAGCGCCTCGAGCCCGGTCGGCCCGTCCGGCAGCGGCAGCGCGAGCAGCGCCGCACGCAGGTCGCCCGGCAGCGGCTGCCAGACGGGCCGCGCCGGCAGCGCCGCGAGGTGGTCGGCGACGGCGTCGACCAGCGTGTGGCCGGCCCGCCGGAACGCGTCCAGGTCGCCGGTGCCGAGCGCGCGGGTGGCCGGTTGGCTCACACCGTCAGCATATTCCGGGCCATCTGCGGCATCGCGGCGCGGGGGCGCTCGGGTGGCAGTGCAGGTGCGCACCGAGGGCGCCGACCGTGGTACGGGGCGGGAGGAGCGGACGGGCCTCCGCGGCGGCCTGGCGGACTGCCGGAGCTCCCGTAGATGGCTCGGCACTCACTGCGTCGGCTTCCGCTTCCCGCATGGATCGAGCGTGCCCGCGACCGAGAAACGAACGCTCGCCCCGGACGACAAGGGGTCGCCGGCGCCGGTGCTGACCTTGTTTCTGCTTTCGGGAAGAGCGAGCGTGTCCGCCCAATCCGTGTCGGGATTCCGAGCCAGACGCCTTCGCATCGAACGCGCAGGGCTTGCATCAGGCGCTGCGGTGCCGGGAGACGACCGAACGCCTCCATACGCCTGACGCGGTGAGTCGACAGACGTCCGCCCTTGAGATCTCGAGAGCGCTCCTTCGAAGAGCCCGGGTTCGCATCCAACGCAAACCGCTACTTCCACGAGACCGCTCATGCGCTTGGCATCGACTATCAGACCTACACGCGCGAGCAGGCCGACGTCATGGTCGACACGACGGCTGGCGCACCGATGGCCACCGGCGCGCGTTCGAGCCTGACCGCGCCCGCGACGCGACGCGGCAGGGCGCACGGTTATACGGTCGTGCGCTTCACCGGCGCCAGCTCCTGCACCACCCCTCTGGTCACGGTCCGCATCGCGCAACTCCTCACGCGCGGGCCGCTTGAGTCAGAGCACAAGCGCGCCGCGCTCGAGGGCCGCGACGACCGCGGCCGTGCGGTCGCTCACGCCGAGCTTCGCGAAGGCGTGTAGGAGGTGCGTCTTCACGGTCGCTTCGCTGATGTGGAGCGCGGCAGCGATGTCGCGGTTGGTCGCCCCGCGGCGGACGAGGTCGAGCACCTCGATCTCGCGCGCGGAGAGCGCGCTCTCGTCGCGGCCCGGCCGCATGTGGCGCATCACGCGCGCGGCGACCGCGGGGGCGAGCACCGACTCGCCGCGCGCGGCGGCGGCGACGGCACGGAACAGGTCCTCGCGGGGCGCGTCCTTGAGGAGATAGCCGGTCGCGCCGGCCTCGATCGCGCGGACGATGTCGGCGTCGGCGTCGTACGTCGTGAGGACGAGCACGTGCACGTCCGGGTGCTCCGCGGCGATGCGGGCCGTCGCGGCCGGCCCATCCAGGCGCGGCATCCGCAGGTCCATCAAGACAACGTCCGCGCGCACGCGCGCGAGCAGCGCGAGTGCCTCCATCCCGTCGCACGCCTCCCCGACGAGCTCGAACCCCTCCCGCCCCTCGAGCATCCCCCGCAGGCCGTCGCGCACGACGGGGTGGTCGTCGGCGATGAGGACGCGGATGGGGGCCGTCACGACGCGGGGCGCTCGTCGGTGAGGACGTGACTGAGGGCTGTCATGACGCGCTGCGATGATCGGCCGACACGACCGCAGCGGGAGCCCCGCCCGGCTCATCCTCCATCAGTGCCGGTGTTCGTCCCGGTGCCCCGCCGAGCGCCAGCGCGGGCACCGTCACGGTCAGCGTCGTCCCATGACCAAGACGGCTCTCTACCACGACCTCACCCCCAAGCTCACCCGCGCGCTCTCGCAGCCCGTCGAGCCCGATCGAGGTCCCGCGCGCCGCCCCGGGATCGAAGCCTCGCCCATCGTCGTGCACGTCGACCGCAGCGACATCGCCCATATACGACAGGGTCACCGTCACCGAGGAGGCGCGCGCATGGCGGCGCACGTTTGCCAGCCCTTCCTGGGCCGCGCGCAGGAGCGTGACGTCGACGTCGGGATGCAGCGCCACCACCGTCCCGGTCACCAGCACGTCGGCGGGCAAGCCGGCGTCCGCGCTCCACCGCTCGACCACCCGGCGTAGAGCATCGGGGAGCGGCGCGCCTTCCAACGGCGCCGGCCGCAGCGCGTGCACCGCACGGCGCAGCTCGTCGAGCGCCGCGCGCGCCGTGTCGCGAGCGCGGTCGACGCGCTCGCCGGCGCGGTCGCTCCCGCCCTCGCCCAGCGCCGCCTCGGCCGCTTCGAGTTGCATGACGATCGAGGTGAGCGCCTGGGCGACCGTGTCGTGCATCTCGCGCGCGAGGCGCTGGCGCTCCTCGAGCACGCCGGCATCGCGCGCGCGGTCGAGCAGCCGCCGGTTCTCCTCGAGCAGCTCGGCCCGCTCCGCGCTCTGCTCGGCGATCGCGTAGATGAACGCGCCGACGAGCACCGACATCGCGACCGCGACGCCGACGCTCGCCCACGCCGTGCCGGACATGTCACCGGCGTCGCCGAGGCCAACGATCGCGGCGACGTTGAGCGCCGCGATGGCGACGATCCCGTCGCGCAGGCCGAAGACGACGAACATCTGCGGGATCAGCGGATAGATCAGGAAGCCGTACTGGTCGGCCCGCATCAGCAGCGCCACGAAGAACGCCAGCGCGCCCGCCGCATAGAGCGCCATCGGCCAACGCCGCTCCCACTGCTCCGGCCGGCGGACGACCAGGAGCCAGTACCACGCGGCGAACCCACCCGCGATCGCGAGCGTCACGAGCCGGTAGCCCACCCGCTCGTCGCCGTCGAGCAGCATGAGCAGGCTCGCCAGGCCGAGCCCTGCGAGGAAGAGCCCGTGCCATAGGTCGTCCCAGCGGTCCCAGACGTGCATCGACAGTGCAGTATCCGTCAGTGCCACCGGAATGTCGCGGCGGCGAGCGGCGCCGCGACGGCGATCGCCGCCAGCAGGACGAGCGTCGCAGTGAGCGGCAGCCCGCCCTCCAGCCACGGCTGCCGCACGACGTCGACCGCGTAGGTCAACGGGAACACGTCCCCGACTGCCCGCCCGACCGGCGGCAGCTCGTCGCGCGGCCACGTCGCGCCGGACAGGAAGATCGCAGGGAAGTAGAGCGCTGAGGCGATCGCGGTGGTCGCGCGCGCCGATCGCGCGACCGACGCGAGCATGAACCCCAGCGCGCACATGGTCGCGGAGGCGAGCAGCAGTCCTGCCGCAGCCGCGAACAGATCGGCCGGCGGCGGATAGCCGGCGAACGTGACGCCGACCACGGTGAGCAGCGCGAGTCCGGCGCCGGCCACCAGCACCTGCACTCCCGTGTGGGCGCCGATGATCACGACCGGGCTGATCGGCGCGAGCCGCTGCCGCCGCAGGATCCCGCGCTCACGGTAGCCGGCGATCGTCTCGGGCAGCCACATGAATCCGGCGGTCGCGAGCACGAGCACGCACAACCCGGGCAGCCGATCCTCGATCGTCGGCGACGGGTTCGCGTTGAGAACCAGGAGCAGGAGCGGAAGCAGCAGCGTGAAGAACGCGGCGGCGGGGTCGCGCGCGAACAGCTTGAGCTCGACGAGCGTGAGGCGGCCCAGCGCGGTGCGGCGGCCGAGACCGCGCAGCGCGGTCACGCCGTCAGCTCCAGGTACGCGTCCTCAAGCGATCCCGTCCCCTGGAGCGCGGCCGGCGTGCCGAGCGCGACCAGCCGGCCGCCCGCCAGCACCGCGACCCGGTCGCACAACCGCGCCGCATCGTCGAGCGCATGCGTGACCAGCAGGACCGTCACGCCGCGCGACGGGAGCCAGGCGATCAGGTCGAGCACCTCGCGCCGCGCGTGCGGATCCAACCCCGTCGTCACCTCGTCGAGCACCAGCAGCTCGGGCTCGTGCAGCAGCGCGAGCGCGATGAAGAGCCGCTGGCGCTCGCCGCCCGACAGCTCGCCGAACGCGGCGTCGCGACGCGCCGCCAGGCCCCAGTCGGCGAGCAGCGGCGCCCAGTCGCGCCCGCCGTGGAACGCCGCGAACAGGTCGAGCGCCTCCCACACCTTCAACCGATCCTGCAACTCGG
>DATHJG010000144.1:0-2018 GCA_035489875.1 Solirubrobacteraceae bacterium
GGTCGATCAGGCGCTGCTGAACGCCATCCGTGCCGTGCACCGCGGCGACGCCTTCCTCACCAACGCCGTCGAGCGCTCGCTGATCCGCGAGTGGATGTCCGATCCCACGTCCGGGCCCGAGGAGCCGCTCTCGCCGCGCGAGCAGGAGGTCCTGAAGCTGATCGCCGAGGCGCACACGAACAAGCAGATCGCCGAGATCCTGCACCTGGCGGAGAAGACGGTCGAGTCGCACCGGGCGAACCTGCTGCGCAAGCTCGGGATGCGCGACCGGGTCGAGCTCGTGCGCTACGCGATCCGGCGGGGTCTGACCGAGGCGTGACGTACGCCGGCGTCGGCTGCCCGCCATTACGCTGGAGCGCGTGCCCGCGCGACTCGCCTACGCCCTGCTCACGCTGACGCTCTGCGCCGTTGCCGCGGTGGCGGGCGTGTTCATCGCGTCCCGCGGCGACGGGGGCGGGAGCGGAGTCGCCGTCGGCACGACCGGCTGGGCCGGGTTCATCCGCCCGCCGGGCGCGACCGCGCCGGACTTCGCGCTCCACGACCAGGACGGCAACCGCGTGACGATGGCCGGCTACCGCGGCCGGCCGGTCGCGGTGACGTTCGTGTACTCGACCTGCGAGGACACCTGCCCGGCGCTCGTCGACCAGGTCCGCGGCGCGCTCGACGACACCGGCCTCGACGTGCCGCTGCTGGCCGTCTCGGTCGACCCGGCCAACGACACGCCGGATCGCGCCCGCCGCTTCCTCAACCAGCGCCGGATGACCGGCCGCGCGCGCTTCCTGCTCGGCTCGAGGGACGAGCTCGCACCGGTGTGGAAGGGCTACGGCGTGCTGCCGCAGACAGCCGCCCTCGACCACTCCGTCAGCGTGGTGCTCGTCGATGCGCAGGGCCGCCAGCGCGTCGGCTTCCCGTACGACCAGCTCACGCCCGAGGCGCTGGCGCACGACCTGCGCCGCCTGGTGAAGGGGTAACCCTCGCTCGCACGGGCGAGCGACCGAGCGGTTCGATGCGCCTCGCGGTCAGCGCTCCCGCCGCTCGCGCCGCTCGCGCACGCGGCCGACGACGATCATCGCCACCAGCACGACGAGCGGGGCCAGGTAGGCGAGCTGCGCGAGCCAGTGACCGGCGTGGGCGAACGGCGGCGCGCTCATCCGTTCGCCGCCGACAGCAGCCACAGGCCGAGGCACGTGAAGCACACCATCAGCACCAGCATGACGAGCTGCGAGCGGGTAGCGTCGCGGTGGCTGCCGTAGATCACCAGCGCGCGATCGTGGGCCAGCACGAGCGCGGCGACGTGGCCGAGCACGAGCGCGCCGACCTGGACGTACCAGATCGCCGTCGCGCTGACGATGCCGTAGTCGATCGTCGCGCCGGCGCCGCCGAACAGGTCGGAGCCGTCGCCGAGCGGGTCGGACGCGAGCCGCCAGAGGTCCTGCCCGTTGTAGGCGAGCAGCGAGAAGTAGTGGGCGACCACGTACGCGGCGAGGATCGGGACGAGCGAGTGCACGAGCCGCCGGCCCGGGCGCGTTCCCGCCACCCGCGGCATGCCGGCGACCGCGAGCGTCCAGATCGACGACACGAGCGCGACGGTGCAGAGCATCCCGACCACGAAGCCGAGCTCGAGCGCGCGCTCGGGGCCGAGCCCGAGGCCCCCGAAGAAGTCCTGCAGGTGCGGAAGCGCGTCGTTGAACAGCGGCCCGGCGCTGGCGCCGTCGAACGCGGTCACCCCGATCCCGCCGAGCAGCACGGCAGCAGTCCCCGGCCTGCCGTCGATCCGCCCGGCGCCGACGACCGGTGGCCGCGCGTAGAGCACGCCGTCGCGCCGGACGAGCGGCGCGAGCGCCGCGAACATCCCGAAGTAGACGCCGAACGCGTCAGCGTTGCGCGTCCACGCCTCCACCCCGTAGAGGCTCATCCCCACCAGCATCACGACGACGTAGGCGAGCATCAGGACCGCGAGCGGGGCCGGCTCGCGGGCCGTCGCCCAGCACAGCTCGCAGATGCCGAAGCCGAGGATC
>DATHJG010000145.1:0-4035 GCA_035489875.1 Solirubrobacteraceae bacterium
AGAACGCGCTCGAACTGATCGGCGGCGTGATGCTCGGCATCACGATCGCGACCGCGCTGGTCTTCCTGATCGGGAGCGGGCCGTGGCAGATCGGGCTCCTGGTGATCCTCGCGATGACCGCCGCGCTGGTCTTCCGCGGCGGCGAGTTGCTCGTCAACGAGGCGGCGATCTCCGCGATCCTGATCGCGTCGTTCGAGGCGACGACCGACGGGTTCTCCGCCGACCGCATCCTCGAGGGCCTGATCGGCGGTGGCGTCGGCCTCGCCGTGGCGTCGCTGCTGCTGCCGCCCGATCCCGTCGCGATGGTTGGCCAGGTCGCGCAGACCGTGTTCGGCAAGCTCGGGCGCACGCTGGAGGAGGCCGCCGCCGCGCTGGAGACCGCCGACTCGCGCGGGGCCGAGCGGGCGCTGGCCGCCGCGCGCGGCATGGACGACGACATCGACGCGCTCGAGGAGACGCTCTCGGTGGCGAGCGAGACGGCGCGCTTCTCGCCCGCCCGTCGCGGCGGGCTCGCGGTCGTCGAGCGCTACGAGCGGACGATGCCGCAGCTCGACTTCGCGGTCCGCAACACGCGCGTGCTCGGGCGGTACGTCGCGCGCCAGGTGCGGCTCGGCGAGCCGGCGCCGCAGCTCGCGGGCGCGGTCCGCGAGCTCGCGTCCGCCGTGTGGCTCCTCGCCGCCCAGTACGAGCACCCGGATCGCACGACCGACGTGCGCCACGTCGCGCTCGCCGCGGCGCGGATGGCGGAGGACATCCACGACCGCGAGCCGTCGCTGCTGACGACGCAGATCGTCGGCCAGGTCCGCTCGGTCGCGGTCGACCTCGTGCGCGCGGCGGAGTCGCTCGCGGGCAAGCAGGACGCGCCGGCGTGGGACATGCCGACGGAAGAGCTGCTCGCGCACTGATGGAGATCGGCGTCTACACGTTCGCCGAGCTCAGCCCCTCGGTGAGCCCGGCGCAGCGCCTGCGCAACGTCGTCGAGGAGATCGAGCTGGCCGACCAGGTCGGGCTGGACGTGTTCGGCGTCGGCGAGCACCACCGGCCCGACTTCGCCGTCTCGGCGCCCGCCGTCGTGCTCGCCGCCGGCGCGGAGCGCACCGACCGGATCCGGCTCACCAGCGCCGTCACCGTGCTCAGCTCCGACGACCCGGTGCGCGTGTTCCAGGACTTCTCCACGCTCGACCTGTTGTCGGGCGGCCGCGCGGAGATCATGGTCGGCCGCGGCTCGTTCGTCGAGTCGTTCCCGCTCTTCGGCTACGACCTCGACGACTACGACGCGCTGTTCGCGGAGCACCTGGACCTGCTGCTCGCGCTGCGCGACGGCGAGCGCGTGACGTGGTCGGGCGCGCATCGCACGGCGCTCGACGACGCCGGCGTCTACCCGCGCCCGTTCCAGGACCCGCTGCCGATCTGGATCGCGGTCGGCGGCACGCCGCAGTCGGTCGTGCGCGCCGGCGTGCTCGGGCTGCCGCTGGCGCTCGCGATCATCGGCGGCGCGCCCGAGCGCTTCGCGCCGCTCGTCGAGCTCTACCGCGACGCGGCTCGCCAAGCGGGCCGCGACCCGGCGGCGCTGCCGGTCGGGATCAACTCGCACGGCTTCGTCGCGCCGACCTCGCAGGACGCGGCCGACCGCTACTTCCCGGCGTACGCGGCGATGATGACCCGGATCGGCCGCGAGCGCGGCTGGCCGGGCATGACGCGCGCGCAGTTCGACGCGCTGCGGGAGCCACGCGGTGCGCTTGTCGTCGGCAGCCCGCAGGAGGTGATCGAGAAGATCCTCTTCCAGCACGAGGTCTTCGGCCATCAGCGCTTCCTCGCCCAGATGAGCGTCGGCGACCTCGCGCACCGCGACGTCCTGCGCGCGATCGAGCTGCTCGGCACGGAGGTCGCGCCGGCGGTCCGCGCCGAGGTCGAGCGCCGCACCGGCGGCGCGGTCACGCGGAGCGAGTAGCCGCCCGCTCGCGGGCCTTCCGCTCGCGCGAGAACTCCCACCACGGCCGCGCCGGCCCGCCGTCCGCGTAGGCGACCGCGGCGGTGAACGTGTCGAGCAGGCACGGATCGTGGCGCCGTCCGTCGAGCACGCAGAGGCGCTCGAACAGCGCCTCCGCGTCCTGGCCGCGCAGGTCGTCCGGCGTCGTCACGCCGAGCCGGCCGAACTTGCGGGCGATGGCGGGGCCTACGTTGGGCATCGAGGTCAGGGGGTCAGGCATGCGGAGATGATGCGGTGCGGGCGGCGGCGTCGTCTTGAACGAACCGGACCCGCAATGCTGATGCGCCTGCGCATCTCCGAAGCGATCGGTACGAAGGTGTCGGTCGGATGAAAGTCTGTACATCTAGGCCTGATGTGTGGAGAGTTTCATCCGGTGAGGACCGACCGCATCATCGACGTCGCCAACCGCGCCGGGGGCACCGTGTCGGCGGCCGATCTCATCGCGGCCCCCGGCTTGCGCTTCCGCTGACGAAGGTGCACGTGTTTGCTGCCCGGACGTCCCAGGCCATCTGGGTGAACGCGCCCGAGGACGCCCCGGCCGACTCGAACAACGCGAACTCGCCGGTCGCGCAGCGGTACAGCAGCCCGCCCGGCCGCTCCTCGCTCGGCTGCAGCCCGAGCTTGTCGGCGTAGAACTCCCGCGCCCGGTTCAGGTCCTGCACCGGGATCCGCGTCGCCACGCGACCATCGCTCAACACGTTGTCCTCCTATTCGCCCACTTGGTCAAGCTTAGCCAACGTGCTAGCCTGGGGTGGTGCGCGTCAACGTGGGCCAAGCGAAGACCGATCTCTCGAAGCTCCTCGCGCGGGTCGAAGCGGGAGAGGACGTCGAGATCGCGCGCGACGGCGTCCCGGTCGCCCGTCTGGTCCGCGTGGAGCCGTCGACGCCGGGGTCGCGGTTCCTCGCGGCGCATGGGAGCCTGGCGGGCTCGATCACGATCGGCGAGGACTTCGAGTTCTCCGACGCGGAGATCGACGCCATGCTCGACGATCCCGAGTGAGGCTGCTGCTCGACACGCACGTCGTGCTCTGGCAGCTCTCCGGCGCGCGCCCGCTCGGCATTCGTGCCCGCGAGACGATCGCGGCGGCGGCTGAGCTCGCGTTCAGCGTCGTCTCGTTCGCCGAGATCGGCGTGAAGGCGGCGGTCGGCAAGCTCGTGGTCCCGGACGATCTGCACGCGCACGTCATGGGCACCGGCGTCCGTGTGCTCGGGCTGTCCGCGGACCACGGCCTCGCGGTCGCGAGCCTTCCGCTCCATCACCGCGATCCGTTCGACCGCCTGCTCGTCGCCCAGGCGCGGCAGGACGGGTTCACGCTCGTGACCGCCGACGAGCGGATTCACGCGTACGACGTCGCGGTGCTCGACCCGCTGACCTGACCGCTTCCGGCTCAGGCGTGGAACGCGGCGAGGCGCTCGGCCTCGTCGCGCAGCGCTTGTTCGTCCGCGGCGTCGAGCGGCTCGAACGGCGAGAGCGCGATCTCGCCGTCCTGGAACCGCCAGGTCCCGGCCACCGCGCCATCGACGAGGAACGTCGGGAACGACTGCGGGTACTTCGGGCTGAACAGCTTCGGCCGGTGCTCCTCCGGGAGGATGCCCGTGCGCCGGGCGTGGGTGAGGAGGCTGGCGTCCCAGGTCGGCACGAAGCGGGGCGGCGCGGGCGTCTCGGGATCCGGGAGGAGGCCGTCCGGGACGTCCAGCAGCTCCTCGCCGTCCTCGCTCGCGAAGCGGCGCAGCTCCAGCCGCTCCAGCACCTTGGCGAGCGGCGTGAGCGCGATGCCGGTGAAGTTCGCGATGTCCTTGCGCGTCGCGGGCCCGAAGCCGGCGAGGTAGCGGCGGACGAGGTGGTCGGTCGCGACGTGCACGCCGACGTCCGGCGGGCCGATCCAGTCCTCGGCGAGCGCGAACAGGTCGGCGCGGCGACGCTCCCATGTCCCCGACGGCGGGGCGCGCACCAGGTCGACCCACAGCCCCGCGCCGTGCGCGCGCGGCTTGCCGACCAGCGCCTCGATCTCCGTGCGCTTCAGCTGCTCCCCGCCGCTCAGCCG
>DATHJG010000146.1:0-3475 GCA_035489875.1 Solirubrobacteraceae bacterium
CGGTGTGCGGGCGCGCTCCGATCATGAGGAAGAGCCCGTCGGCGTCGACGGTCGCCTCGCCTCCCTCCTCGCGATCGCGAAGCACCAGGTGCTCCAGCCACCCGTCGCCCCCGCCGCCGACGATCTCGGTCCCGAGACGGACGTGCAGCCTTGGCGTCGCCTCCACCTGGCGGACCAGGTAGTGCGACATCCCCACGCCGAGCGACTGAGCACGTACCACGAGCGTGACGCGCCGGGCGTACCGAGCAAGGTGCAGCGCAGCTTGTCCAGCTGAGTTCGCGCCCCCGAGGACGTAGACGTCCTGGTCGGCCACGGCAGGCGCCTCGGAAGCCGGACCGCCGTAGAAGACTCCGGCGCCGTTCAACGCCTCGAGCGCCGGGACGCCGAGGCGGCGATAGCTGGCGCCTGTCGCCAGGAGCACCGCGCGAGCGCGCACGCGGCCGATGTCGGAGAGGGTGACGACGAGCCCGTCGTGCTCCCGCCGAAGGTCGGTCACCCGCTGCATGAACGAGAAGCTCGCCCCGAAGATCCACGCCTGCTCGTATGCCTGCTGAGCCAGACGGCGACCGCTGACGCCTCGAGGGAAGCCGAGGTAGTTGCGAATCAGCGAACTGGAAGTCGCCTGGCCCCCGAGCCCGCCTTCGTCGACGACCAACGTGCTGAAGCCTTCCGAGGCGCCATACACGGCTGCCGACAGACCAGCCGGTCCCGCGCCGACGATCACCAGGTCGAAATCCATCCGCTCCGGGCTCACCGGCGAGCCCGCCGCCTTCGCGATGTCGGCGTTGCTGGGGTCGGTCAGGACCGTGCCGTCGGGAAAGACGACGATCGGGAGCCTTGCCCCCTCGCCCGCCTCGGCAACCAGGGCGCGCCCATCGCTCGAGTCTGCCAGGCAGAACGAGTGCGGGATCGCACAGCGCATGAGTACGTCCCTCAGCTCGTAGGCCCTGCCAGACCACGACTCGCCAACCACGTGGATCGTGTACGGCGCGGCGCGCTGCGCCTCCGCCCACTCGAGCAGCAAGCTCGAGATCGCCTGATGAAAGAGCTCGTCCGGCGCCGCCGACGGCCGGAGCATGTGGTGGTCGATGCGACCGTGGGCAATCGAGTCGAAGATCGCCTCGCCGGTCGCTCGGTCCCCCCAGCCGCCCCACGCGATCAGCAGCCCGCGCTTTGCGTGCGGATGAAGGTGACGCGCCCGATCCAGCAGCTCGCTCCCGGTCATCCCGGAGAGCCACTGTCCCGCAAGAACCAAGGCGACCTGGTCGCCGGCAGCCGCAAGGTCCTCGAGACGGGCAAGTGCCTCGTGCGACGATCGCACGCACACGACGCGGTAATGCCGCGCGTAGCGGTCGCGCAACGCTCGCTCGACATCCCGCAAAGCCGCCGCATCCTCCTCAACGGCGACAAGCACGGGGCCAGTCATCCCGCCGCACTCTAACCGTGCCGGGCGCGCAGCCTGGCCGCGCTCAGGCGACGGGCTCAGGCTCGTACTCGCCCGCCTGCTCGTGGCCGGCGATCGCGACCCGGTTCCAGGCGTTGATCGTGACGATGATCCAGATCGCCGACGCGAGCCCTTCCGCGCCGAGCTCGCGCTCCGCATCGGCGACGACGGCGTCGGGCAGCGGGTTGCCGGCGAGCAGCGTCAGCGCGTCGGTGAGCGCCAGCGCCGCGCGCTCGGCCGGGGAGAAGAACGGCGCCTCGTGCCAGGTGGAGACCGCGTAGAGCCGCTGCTCGCTCTCCCCCAGCGCCCTGGCGTCCTTCGTGTGCATGTCGACGCAGTAGGCGCAGCCGTTGAGCATCGAAGCCCTGACGCGGATCAGTTCGCGCAGGAGTGGTTCGAGCGGCAGCTTGGCCGTCGCGTTCGACAGGTGCGACATCGCGCGGTAGCCGGGTCCCTGGAGGTCGGCGTGGGGAGTCTTGGAGAGCATGGCCTGCACGCTATGAAGCGATTGGCCCTGTCGCCAGGCCAATCCGCCCCGTCCCGGCGGGGCCAATCGCGGCGGACTCCGCTCGTCATGTCGCCACCGAGCCGAGCGCGGCGACCGCCGCCTCGATCTGCGCGTCCGAGAGGTACGGCGCGGGGCCCAGCCGCAGGAACGTGCCGCGGCTGTCGGTCAGCACCCCGCGCTGCGCGAGCGCATGCTGGAGCTCGCCGGCCCGCGGTGAGCGCAGGGCGACGAAGCCGGCGAAGCGATCCAGCGGCGTCTCGCGGTCGCGGGTGACGACGTCGGCGGGGAGGGCGAGCGCGTCGAACGCCGCCGCGAGCAGGTCGACCTGGCGGCGGTAGGAGGCGCGCAGGACCTCCGGCGTCAGCTCCTGCTCGGCGAAGAAGTCGAACACGCGCGCGGCGCGGTAGTGGCTCGTCGGGTCGTAGGTCGAGCCGGCGAACGCACCCGCGCCGCGCGGGTAGGCGACCTGCCCGGGGCGCGGCGGATCGGCGAGCGCCTCGAACTCCGCGAACCAGCCGGTGATCAGCGGGCGTAGCTCGTAGGCGTGCTCCGGCAGGCGCAGGAAGCAGTTGCCCTCGCCGAGCTGGAGGTACTTGTAGCCGCCGCCGGTCACCCACGCGGTCGGCGGCGCCGTGAACGGGATCGCCCCGAGCGCGTGGTAGGCGTCGACGAGCAGCTCGGCTCCGCGGGCGGCGGTCGCGTCGGCCAGCGCGTCGAGGTGCGGGACGATGCGCGCGTCCTCGAACAGCACTGCCGACACGAGGACCGCGGCCGTGCGGTCGTCGATCGCCGCGGTGAGCCGCTCGGCGAGCGTCTCCACCGGGCGCGCGGGAACGCGCACGACGTCGAGGGCGCCCTCGGCGAGCCGCCCGAGCTGGCGGCGCAGCGTGTGGAACTCGCCGTCCGTGCTGACCAGCCGCGGCCGGGCCCGCAGGTCGAGCGCGGACAGGAAGCGCAGCACGAGGTCGTGCGTCGAGGCGCCGAGCGCGAGCTCGCCGCCCGGGTCGCCGAGCAGCGTGCGGAAGCCCTCGCGCACGCGCTCGGCCTGCGCGAAGGCGCGCTCCCATTTCTCGTCGGCGTGCAGCGCGGCGTCCTCGAAGGCCGCGACCTGTCCCTCGAGCGCGACGTCCGGCCAGGCCTGATGGGAGTGACCGGTGAGCAGCAGCCGCTCGGCGACGCGGAAGCGCGTGTAGTGGGCGGCGAGCGGGTTGGCGTTCACAGCTCGGTCCGCACCGCCCAGAGGTCGGGGAACGCCGGCTGCAGCAGCGTGGTGGCGAGGTAGCGGACGCCCGGGGAGCCGCCGGTCCCGCGCTTGTCGCCGATCGTGCGGCGCACCATCTGCACGTGCCGGTAGCGCCACTCCATCACCCCCTCGTCGAGGTCGACCATCCGCTCGCACACCTGCGCGGGCGCGCCGTCGTCGCGGTACGCGGCCAGGAGCGCGGACTGCACCTCCTCAGACGGCTCGAGCGCCTGCGTGACGTCGCGCTCCAGTGCCGCCGCGGGCACCGGATAGCCCTGCG
>DATHJG010000147.1:0-5848 GCA_035489875.1 Solirubrobacteraceae bacterium
GTCCTCGCGGCCGCGACGGTTGTAGGCGCATTGGCTATCGCCGCGCCGTAGCCGCCGTTGCCGTAGCCGCCGTGGTTGATCGGGGGTACCGGGGCGGCGCTGGCGCCCGTCACCGGCGCGGCGATGGCCAATGCGCCTATAACCGTCGCGGCCGCGAGGACGTGGTTGCGTGTGAACATGTTGGTTCATCTCCTTGCCAGGCGGGCAGGCCCGCCTGACGCTGGGGTTGTCGTAGGAGCGTTTGAAGCTCTGAATCCTGTTCTACGCTCGGCCTGGCGTCCCGCAACTGCCCATCGGGACAGTTCGGGAGTGCCGCGGACTGGCCCGACGGGCACGCCCATTGGTGCCGAGCCGGCGGCGTTAGGGGCCCGTCCAAGAAGTCGGCACGCCCGGACGACGGCCGTGGACACTTCGCCGGATCGCCACCCGAACCCTCGGAAATACGTCCGGTATTCCCTTCGGGATTCGTGCGGCGCCCTGCTCGGTCCACGGCCGTTCCGGCCGCACCGACTGTTCTTGGACGGACCCTTAGGGCAGCCAGGCGCCGAGCGGCAGGCCCGCGCCGCCGGCGGCCAGCGACGCCGGCATGCCGTCGGGCAGGTGGGAGAGCGTGGCCACGTCGACGCCGCCCAGGCGGGCGATGGTCTCGCGATTCGAGCGCGCCATCGCCGAGGGCTCGTCCGGCCACGGCGTGATGACGACGGCGGCGACGACGAGCCCCCTCGCGCGCGCGGCCTCGACCGTGAGGAGGGTGTGGTTGATCGTGCCCAGGCCGGGGCGGGCGGCGATGACGAGCGGGAGGCCGAGCGCGACGGCGAGATCGCGGACGGTGTGCTCGCGCGTCAGCGGGACGAGCAGGCCGCCGACGCCCTCGGCGATCAGGACGTCCGCGCCCGCCTCGGCCACTGCGGCGCCCGCCGCGAGGATCATCGAGTCGAGGTCCAGCTCGACCCCGGCGAGCTCCGCCGCGAGGTGCGGCGAGACCGGCGGTCCGAAGCGATGCGGCGCGACCGTCTCGACGCGGACGCCCGCCGCGGCGGCGAGCAGCTCGTGGTCGCGCGGCCACCCGGGCGCGACGGGCTCGTCGAGCCCGGTGACGACCGGCTTGTACACGGCGACCCGCTCGCCCCGCGCCCGCAGGGCCGCGGCGATCGCCCCGGCGACGACCGTCTTCCCGACCTCGGTGTCGGTCCCGGTGACGAGCAGGCCGCGCATCAGGGCGCGGCGTCGGGCGCGCTCCTCACGCCGCCTTGGCCAGCGGCCCGTCGGCGTCGCCGTCGAAGACGCGCGGCTCGCCGGCCTGCGTGCTCGCCTGCGCCGCGGCGACCGGGAGCGTCGACGACGGGCGGAAGCCGTTGCGCAGGGCGGCCTGGGCGAGGATCCGCGCCGCGTCGCGCAGCTCGGGCTTGGTGTGCGACGCCATCACCGCCAGGCGCAGCCGCGACGTCCCCTCGGGCACGGTGGGCGGCCGGATCGCCTGGGCGAAGACCCCCTGCTCGAGCGCGGTCTCGCAGATCCGCATCGCCAAGCCGGCGTCGCCGACGATCAGCGGCACGATCTGGGTCTCCGAGCCGGAGACGTCGAAGCCCTCGCGCGCCAGCTCGTCGCGCAGCGCCTCGGAGTTGTCCGCGAGCCGCTCCACCCGCCGGGGCTGCGCCTGCACCAGCTCGAGTGCCGCCATCGCGGCGGCCACCGCCGCGGGGGGCAGGGCCGTCGAGAAGATCAGCGGCCGCGCGCTGTTGACGAGGTAGCGCGCCGTCACGTGGTCGCACGCGGCGTACGCGCCGTAGGAGCCGAGCGCCTTGCCGAGCGTGCCGACGACCACGTCGACCTCGCCGTCGAGCCCGGCCTCGGCGACCGCGCCGCGCCCGCCCGGGCCCTGCGTGCCGGTGCCGTGCGCGTCGTCGACCATCACGCGCACGTCATGCCGCCGCGCGAGCTCGACGATCTCCACGAGCGGCGCGACGTCGCCGTCCATCGAGAACACCCCGTCGGTCACGATCAACGCGCCGCGCCCGTCCGCGTTCTGCAGGCCCCAGGCGAGGTGGTCCATGTCCCCGTGCCGGTAGACGAACGTCTCCGCCGCCGCGAGCCGGCAGCCGTCGACGATCGACGCGTGGTTGAGCTCGTCGGAGAACACGATCTCGCCCTTCCGCGCCAACGCCGGCACGATGCCGAGGTTCGCGAGGTAGCCGGAGCCGAACAGCACCGCGCTCTGCGTCCCCTTGAACGAGGCGATCCGCTCCTCCAGCCGCCGGTGCAGCGTCATGTTCCCCGACACGAGCCGCGACGCGCCCGCGCCCACGCCCCACCGCATCGCCGCGTCGGCGGCCGCCTCCCGCACGCGCGGGTGATCGGCCAGGCCGAGGTAGTTGTTGGAGCACAGGAGCAGGACGGGCTTCCCGTCGAGGACGACCCGGGGTCCCTGGGGACCGCTCACCATGCGCATGCGGCGATAGAGGCCGAGCTCCTTGAGCTCGTCCAGCCGGTCCTGCAGATCCAGCATGAGGCTCCTGTCTACGCGGCCGAGCGGTCCAGGCCCCGATTGGGGGAACCGTCGGGTCGGGGTGGCACGGAGGTCTTCTTGCGATAGCGCAATTGCGCCGAGGGATCCCAGAGGGTGACGTTCAAGACGGGCGCCTCCGCCGCGGCGATGTGCTCGCCGATCGGGTCCGGCGCCGTGCCGTCCAGCCAGCCGGAGCGGTTGTCGGGCCGGGGGTTGGAGCCGTTGTCGGGCTGCGGCGCGATGTTGAGCCCGAGCTCCTCGAACATCGCGTGGTCCTCCTCGGGCTGGTTGCCCAGCGTGGTGAGGAAGTTGCCGAGCATGACCCCGTTGATGCCGGCCTTCACGGCGAGCTGCTGCAGGTCGGCGAGGTTCTCCGTCCGCCCGCCGCACAAGCGGAACAGCGCGTCCGGGAGGATCAGGCGGAAGATCGCGATCCACTTCACCGCCTCCCACGGGTCCATGTGGTCGCGATCGCCGAACTTCGTCCCCGGGCGCGGGTTGAGCAGGTTGATCGGCACCGACGTCGGGTCGATCGCCGCCAGTTCGAACGCCATCTCGACCCGCTGCGCGCGCGTCTCGCCGAGGTTGAGGATGCCGCCGACGCACGTCTCCAGCCCGGCCTCGCGCACCGCCTCGATCGTGCGCAGCCGCCCCTCGTACTGGACGGTCGACGAGACCTCGGGGTAGTACGAGCGCGCCGTCTCGACGTTGTGGTGCACGCGCTGGATGCCGGCGTCCTTGAGCTGCTTGGCGCGCTTGACGCTCATGTGCCCGATCGACGCGCAGCGCTTCAGGTTCGTCTGCTCGGCGACGAGCCGGGCGCCGTCCAGGATCGCCTCGAAGTCGCGCTTCGAGAGCCCCTGCCCCTGCGTGACCATGCAGAAGCGGTGTGCGCCGGCGGCCTCGGCCGCCTTCGCGTGCTCGAGGATCTGCTCGGCCGACATCATCGCGTGCATCGGCGTCTCGGCCTCCGCGAACCGCGACTGCGCGCAGAAGCCGCAGTCCTCCGCGCAGCCGCCGGACTTGGCGTTGACGAGCGAGCAGAGGTCGGTGGAGTCGTCGAAGCGCTCGACCCGCGCGCGCCACGCGCGCTCGATCAGCGCCTCGATCTCGTCGTGGTCCTCCAGCTCGCCGAGCCGGAGTGCTTCCTCGCGGGTGATGAGCGGCGGCATGGCCGCACCCTATGCGGGAGTCCGGACGGAGCGGCATGATCCCCGCCGTGCCGAACGAACCCGCGGACGTCCGCCTTCCCGTCAGCGAGCGCAGCCCGCTCTCCGTACTGCTGCGGCGGCTCGGCATCGCGGCCGGCCTGGTCCTCATCGTGTCGGTGGTCACCTACCTCGACCGCGACGGCTTCCGCGACGCCGCCGGGAACGAGATCGGGCTGGTCGACGCGTTCTACTTCGGCGCGGTCAGCGTGACCTCGACGGGCTACGGCGACATCACGCCGGTGACGGACGGCGCCCGGCTGATGAACGTGCTGGTCGTCATGCCCGCCGGCGTGCTGTTCCTCGTCATCCTTGTCTCGACCACGCTCGAGGTGCTCGCCGAGCGCACACGCACCGTCTACCGCGAGAAGCGCTGGAGGAGGACCTTGCAGGATCACACCATCGTCTGCGGCTACGGGGTCAAGGGCCGCTCCGCCATCGACACGCTGCGCGCCCACGGGACCGCGGCGGATGCGATCGTCGTGATCGACGCGCGGGCCGCGGCGGTGGAGGAGGCCCGCCGCGCCGGGCACGCCGGCATCGTCGCCGACGCCAGCGCCTCCGCCGCGCTGGAGTCGGCCGGGGTGCGCGAGGCGGCCGCGGTCGTCGTCGCTCCCGACCGCGACGACAGCGCGGTCCTCATCACGCTCACCGCCCGCGAGCTCAACCCGCGCGCGCGGATCGTCGCGTCGGTGCGGGAGGCCGAGAACGCCCACCTGCTCGAGCAGGGCGGCGCCGACTCGGTCGTCGTCTCCTCCGGCGCGGCCGGCCGGCTGCTCGGCCACGCGGTCAAGAGCCCGCGCGTCGTGCAGGTCCTGGAGGACCTGCTGTCGTTCGGCGAGGGGCTCGACGTGACCGAGCGGGAAGTGACGCCGGAGGAGGTCGGCCTGCCGCTGGGCTCGGTGCCGGCGAGCGCACCGATCCTCGCCGTCGTGCGGGGGGAGCAGGTGCTGCGCTTCGACGATCCGAGCGTCGGCGAGCTGGGCGCCGGCGATCGGCTCGTCTGCCTCTGCAGCAACGCGACCTAGCGGATCCGCACGTGCATGTGGTCGTCGTGGTGCGCGAGCTCGACGACGACCTTGCGCGGCCCGCGCAGGTTCAGCCGCGGGCCGGTGAACACGTAGTCGGCGCCGGCGTCGAGGAAGCGGTCGACCAGGTCCTGCGCGAGCTGGTCGTCGATCAGCGCCGGCGAGCCCGCGCGTCGCTCGAGGCCGTCGAGGCGCGGGTAGAGGACGTCGGCGTCGAGCCCGGTCTGGTGGGAGCTGTGCCCGAGGCCGCCGAAGTTCTTCCCGAAGCTCCCGCCGTGGGGTCGCGAGAGGTCCGCGATCCCCACGCGCGGCGCGTCCGGATGCGCGGCGCGATAGTCACCGAGCACGTCGAGCAGCGTGCGTACGAGGCGATCGGTGCCCCAGCGCCGCCACGGGCGGTTCGGCGAGACGCGCAGGCCCCAGTCGTAGGTCCAGAAGTCGCGCCCCTCGGCCGGCAGCTGGACGCCGTCGACCAGCCGCCCCGCGTACGGCTTGCCGATCGCGCGCGAGTGGTGCCAGTCGATCGGCGGGTCGACCGCCGGCGGGGCGACGGGCTCCGGTGCCGGATCGATCTGCATCGCGCTCGCGCCGGCGGGGGCGGCCGCGAGCGCGGCGACGATGGCGACGAGGACGCGGCGCATGCATGCGTTGTAGCGCGCGGGCGCCTCAACGTCCCTGCCAGCGCGGCGCCCGCTTCTCCGCGAACGCGCGCACGCCCTCGTAGAAGTCCTCCGAGCCGAAACATGCATCGCGCAGCGCCACCAGCTCCTTTTCCACCGCCGGGTCCAGCGCGCCGCGCGCCGCGAGCAGCTCGCGGATCACGCGCTTGTTGCCCATCAGCGAGAGCGGCGCGTTGGCGGCGATCTCGGCGGCCAGCTCCACGCCGCGGGCCGCGACCTCGGCGGCGGGCACGACCTCGCCGACGAGCCCCCAGCTCAGTGCCTCCTGCGCGCCGATGTTGCGCGCGGTGAAGAACAGCTCGCGCGTTCGCGGGGCGCCGATGGCGTCGAGGAACTTGCGCAGGCCCGTGTGCGAGTAGATCAGGCCGAGCCGGGCGGGCGGCATGCCCATGCGCGCGTCGGCGCTGCAGACGCGCAGATCGCAGG
>DATHJG010000148.1:0-2202 GCA_035489875.1 Solirubrobacteraceae bacterium
AGCCGTTCCTCCTCCATGATCGCGAGCGTCTCGATCGCGACCGCGCAGCCGGCCGGATGCCCGCCGAACGTGTTGATGTGGCGCAGCCGGCCGCTGTCGGCCGGATCGGCGGGGAACGCGGCGAAGATCTCGTCGCTCACGACGGTGGCGGCGAGCGGGAAGTAGGCGCTCGTGATGCCCTTGGCCATCGTGACGAGGTCGGGGCGGACGCCGGAGTCGTCGTGGCCGAACCAGGCGCCGGTGCGCCCGAAGCCGCAGATCACCTCGTCGACGATCAGCAGCACGCCGTGGCGTTCGCACGCGGCCTTGACCGCCGGCAGGTAGGAGTCGGGCGGGATCAGGATGCCCCCGCCGGTGATGATCGGCTCCATGATCACCGCCGCGACGGTCTCGGGCAGCTCGAACTCGATGGTGCGCTCCAGGTCGGCGGCGCAGCGACGCCCGTAGGCGTCGAGGCCGTCCTCGGCGATCCCGTCGCGGTACGGGTCGGGCGGCGGCACGTGCAGGAAGCCGGGGGCGAGCGGCTCGTAGCCGATCCGGCGCATCGCCTGCCCGGTCGCCGACAGCGCGCCGAGCGTGGAGCCGTGGTAGGCGCGGTAGCGGGCGATGATCTTGAAGCGGCCGTGCTCCCCGCGGAGCTGGTGGTACTGGCGCACGAGCTTGAACGCGAGCTCGTTGGCCTCCGAGCCGGAGTTGGAGTAGAACGTCGCGCGCTCGCCGCCGAGCAGCGCCTCGAGTCGCTCGCCCAGCTCGATCGCGGGCAGGTGGCCGCGCGTGAGCGGGTGGAACGCCATGCGCTTGAGCTGCGCCGCGGCGGCGTCGGCGAGCCGGTCCCGCCCGTAGCCGACGTTCACGCACCACTGGCCCGACAGCCCGTCGAGGTACCGGTTCCCGTCGATGTCGGTGACCCACGCCCCGTCGCCCTCGGCGACGATCATCGGCCCCTTCCCGCCCGCGGGCGGCCGCCCGCTCATCTGATGCCAGACGGTGCGGTCCCTCGCGCTCCAGTCGGTGCCCCCGGACACGCGTTGCACCCTTACGCGACGCCGACCGCTTGTCAATGGGGGACGCCGGCGCGCCCCGGGGCCTGACGAGGTCGGGTCGTCCGGCGTCGGCCGGTATCGTCGCCGGGCGGACCGTAGGCGTGACGAACACGAGGAGGCCGATGGCGGCCATGAGATGGTGGGGCTGGGGAGACGACGGCGTGTCCTTCACGCATGAGGACAAGCCGGCTCTCGGGCCCTTCCTGCAGCGCCAGCTCGACCTCGACGTCGCGCGGGTGACCTCCCGGCCGGCAGCGTTCGACGGCCTGCCCATCACCGAGCCGTCGCTGTCGCCGGAGCTGCGGGCCGCGCTCGACGAGGCGCTCGGTGACGGCTCGGCGTCGACCGACCCGCTCGACCGGGTGGTTCACGCGCGCGGCAAGAGCCTGCGCGACCTCGTCAGGCATCGCCGCGGTGATCTCGGCCGGCTGCCGGACGTGGTCGTGCGACCCGCCGACGAGGACGAGGTCGCGGCGATCCTGCGCGTGGCGCTCGACGCCGACGCGGTCCTCATCCCGTTCGGCGGCGGGACGAGCATCTCCGGCAGCCTCGAGGCGCCGGCGGAGGAACGGCGCACGATCATCTCGCTGGACCTCTCACGGCTGTCCCGCGTGCGCGCCGTGGACGCCGGGTCCCGCCTTGCCCGGGTCGAGGCCGGCGCGTTCGGCCCGGACCTCGAGCGGCAGCTCAATGCGGACGGGTGGACGCTCGGCCACTTCCCCGACAGCTTCACGCACTCGACGCTCGGCGGCTGGATCGCGATTCGCTCGTCGGGAATGCAGTCGGACCGCTATGGCGACATCGGCGACCTGACGCGCGCGGTGCGCGTCGTCACGCCTTCGGGGCTGCTCGTCACGCGCCCGGTGCCCAGCACGTCGACCGGCCCCAGCGTGCGGGAGATGGTGCTGGGCAGCGAAGGACGCCTGGGCGTGATCACGGAGGCGACCGTGCACGTCCGGCGCGTGCCCGAGCAGCGGGTGATCCTCGGCTACCTGTTCCCGACGTGGGCGGACGGCCTCGCGGCCATGCAGGACATCGCCGCCGGCGAGGCGGCCGCCTCGATCACGCGCGTCTCCGATGCCAACGAGACGCGGTTCTCGTTCGCCACGAGGAAGGATCCGTCGATCCTCGACCGGGTCAAGTCCAGGGCGCTGACCGC
>DATHJG010000149.1:0-5017 GCA_035489875.1 Solirubrobacteraceae bacterium
GTGCCCCCGGGCGCGTACGTCCTCTGCGAGCACCGCCGAACGGGTCCGCCCGAGCACCCCCGTCTTCACCTGTCCATGAGCTCCCTCCGCACCCACCTGCGGCGGCTGCGGCGCGTGCGCCCGCGGCATGCCGCCCCCCTCGCCGCGCTCCTCGTGCTCGGGCTGACCGCGTGGCCGGCCGCCGGCGGCCACGAGCCGCGGCCGTGGCCCCACGGCCAGCTGACCTACTTCGACGCGTCCGGCTCGGCCCAGGCCGTCGACGCCGCCGCGCGGCGCTGGAACCGGTCCGGCGCCCGGGTCCACCTCACGCGCGCGCGTACGCGCGCGAGCGCGACCGTCGTGTTCGTCTCCGACCGCCGCGCCCTGCGCGCCCGCTGCGGGACGCGCTGCCTCGGACTCTCGTCCAGCATCGGGCGGCCGCGCAGCGGGCGCGTCAGGGTCCTGCTCGACCCCCAGCTCACCGGTCCGCCGACGGCGCTCAACGTGTGGGTCGCGATGCACGAGCTGGGCCACGTGCTCGGGCTGCGCCACCGCGAGGGCACGTGCTCGCTGATGAACGCGCAGGCCTACGACGACGCCTGCACGTTCGGCGGGTCGTCCGGGCAGGGCCCGCTCCCGTGCGGGCCTGCGTCGGGCGACGTGGCGGCCGCCGCGCGCCTGTACGGGCGCGACGCGGCGGCTCGCCCCTGCCGGTGACCGGCTACCGCACCGGGTAGGCGTCGACCGGCACCACGACGGTGCCCGCGATCTTGTCGTGCCACGTCTGCTTCTCCGGATCCCAGAGCATCCAGAGGTAGCCGAGGAGGAGGATGATCCCCGAGAGGTAGCGCGCGACCGTCCGCAACAGGCCGCGGCCGTACCCGATCGGCCCGCCCACCTTGAAGTCGATGACGCGGATGCCGAGCACACGCTTGCCCACCGTCTGACCGGTCGGGCCGCCCTCGAAGTAGGAGAAGTACGCGAGGGTGAACACGATCGACGCCAGGTTGGCGACGTTCTGGTTGGTGATCAGCATGACGATCACGACGGGCACGACCAGGATGATCAGGTCGATGAGGTATGCGCCGAAGCGCTGCCAGAAGCCTGCGCGCGGCCCGGACGCCCGTCCGGTGGGGGCCGGAGCCGCCGGAGCCTGGTAGTCACCGCCCGGCGGCGGCTGCGACGGGTACGGAGTCTGGCTACCGAGATCCGACACCTGCGACCTCCCCTGCATCGAGTATGGGGGCGCGGCGACCCGCGCCACGACGCGGAGTATTCAGGATCGGGCGGACTTCGCCGCGGCGATGCCCTCGAGCAGCGTCTCCGCCGGCAGGCCCGGGGGCTGCCCGGCGACCTTCTCCCCCAGCCTCGCGGCCAGCTCGCGCGCGAGCCCGCGGCGGGCGGCGGGGGCGAACGACTCGCGCCGGGAGAGGAACGAGCGGACCGCCGCCAGCTCCTCCTGCGTGATCGCCGACACGTCCCACTCCGCGACGCGCAGCCCGGGCGCGAGCGCGGCCGCCGGCTCGGCACGCCTCCGCTTGCGCCGGCGGTGCCTGGGAGCGGGCGGCTCGCGCACCACGAGCGTGCCGGCGGCGAGGTCGCCGAGCCGCTGGTTCCGGCGCGTCGCGAGGATCGCGACGATCGCCGGCGCGTAGAACAGTGGCGGGCCTTCGAGCAGGCGGAGCAGGTTGCGGACGGCGCTGGCGCGCACGCCGACCGGCTCGCCGCCGTCCATCACGACGCGCAGCCCGTTCATCCGCTTCCCGGGCGTCCGGCCGGCGGCCAGCACCTCGAACGCGACGTGGAAGAGGACGGAGATGAGCATCAGCCCGCCGACCGCGACGGAGAAGATGACGAGCCCCGCGGTCCCGCCGGCCAGCGCGGCGACGGCGATGAGGCCACCGACGATCAGGAGGATCAGCACCGCGTCGACGATCTCGGCCATGAAGCGCGACGCGAGCCCGGCCAGCACCAGCTCCAGCTCGACGCCCTCGGGCGTGGCGATCCGCGTGCGCTCCTCATACTGCACGGGCGTGAACCTAGAGCGTTTCGAGTCGCAGCGGGGGCCTGACTGGGTGCGGCTCGAGGCGCTGCTGCGCCGGGCGAGCGGCAGCGGCCGGCGCGGGCGGCGGCGGCTCGGCGCGGAGGGCGTGCTCGAGCTGGGGTCGTTGTACCGCGGCGCCGCGGCCGATCTGGCGTACGCGCGCCGCCGCTTCCCGGGCGACCCGGTGGTGGCGCGGCTGGAGTCGCTCGTCACGCGCGGCCGGGCCGCGGTGTACGGCCGGGTCGGGCGGCGGGGGAGCGTGCGGGAGTTCTTCGCGCGCGGCTACTGGCGGCGGCTCGCCGAGCGGCCGGGGATCGTGGCGCTCGCCTGGGCGCTCCTGCTCGTGCCCGCGGCGGCGGGGGCGATCTGGGGCCTCGCCGACCCGGGCGCGGCGGTCGGGCTCGTCCCGTCCGAGTTCGCCGATGCGGCGGATCCGCCCGCGGAGGGACGCGACTTCGGCACCGGCGAGGGCTCCGTGTTCGCGACCCAGGTGCTCGTCAACAACATCCAGGTGACGTTGATGGCGTTCGTCGGCGGGCTCGCCTTCGGGCTCGGGACCGTCGCGGCGATGGTGTTCAACGGCCTGCTGCTCGGGGTGATCGGCGGGTTGGCGTTCGGCGCGGGCAACGGCGAGGCGTTCGTCCGCCTCATCTCATCGCACGGACCGCTCGAGCTCTCGTGCATCGTGGTCGGGGGCGTGGCGGGGCTCCGGCTGGGCCTGTCGCTGATCGCGCCGGGGTCGCGGACGCGGCTACGCTCGCTGCAGGTCGAGGCGCGGCGGGCGGTCGAGCTCGCGGTCGGGACGGCGCCCTGGCTCGTGGTCTGCGGCTTCGCGGAGGGTCTGCTGACGGGTCCCGAGCTGGCGGTGGGAGTGCAGGTGACGATCGGGCTCGGGTTGGCGGCGTTGTTCTGGGGGCTGGTCGTGTGGCGCGGTCGCGCTCGGTCGTCCGCGGTCGTCGCAGGCGACGCCGGCGAACGTCAACGGCAGCATTGAGGGGAGCGCGGTTGGCAGCGCGCTTCCGTGGAAGCCGCCGTTTCGCGAGCGATTTGCACGTTGACGGCAATAGTTACCGCCAACGTGCAACTCGTCCCGCTGAGGGGCGGTCGCCGAGCGATTGTCACGTTGACCCGAATAATTGGGGTCGAGGCGACAATCGTCCCGCCGGCCGGTCCGAACCCGCCCCCCTCAATGCCGCCGTTGACGTTCGCCGGCGCCCGCCTGCCGTACGATCTCGTCACCGCTACACCAGCGCGCGCGACTTCGCCCGCAGGTACGCGGCGACGCACGCGCGGGCGAGCGTGGCCGGCGGCGCGTCGACGACCCCCGCGCCCGCCGCGCGCACGCGGGCGGCCGCCGCTTCGCGGGCGTCCTCCACCTCGGCCGCCGCGACGACCCGCGCGACGTCCGCCGCATCAGCCGGCGCCTGACGCGCCATCGCGCGGAGCCCGGGATCGGCCGGGCTCGCGACCACGACCATGTGGCGGCGGGCGAGCACCGGCACGGCGTCGGCGAGCGAGCGGACGGCGACCGGCTCGAGCAGGTCGGACAGGATGAGGACGAACGCGCGCTTGGATCCCTCGACGCGCCGGAACGCGGCCTGGTAGTCGGAGTCGACCAGCCGCGGCTCGAGATCGTGCAGCGCGCGCACGACCACGTTGCCACCCGCCCGGCGCGGCCGCAGCTCGACGCGCACCTCGCGATCGAACGCGATCGCGCCGCAGCGGTCGCCGACCACGTCGGCGACCAGCGCGACCGCGGCGAGGGCGTCGAGCGTCGCGTCCAACACGGTGCCGCGCGGCCGCTCCGCCGGGTCGCCCGAGACCGCCAGCGCGGCGGCGGCGAGCCGGCCCGCGTCGACCAGCAGGACGAGGTCGCGGTCCTGCTCGACGCGGTACTGGTTGCTCATCGGCCGCCCGAGCCGGGCCGTCGCGCGCCAGTTGACCTGGCGGACGTCGTCGTCGGGCAGGTAGTCGCGGACGAGCTCGAAGTCCGTGCCGAGGCCGAGCGGGCCGCGGGCGGAGATGCCCTGCTCGCGGAACTGGCCGCGGCGGACCGAGAGCGCGAGCCGGCGCGCCGCCGCGAGGTCGGGGTAGACCGACACCGCGGCGGGCTCGCCCGGCTGGTGGCTCCAGCTCGCCAGCCGCAGCGGGCCCACGCTCCGCGTCCCGACGGCGGGGAGCTCGTGCCGGCCGCGCCGCCGGGCGACGACGGTGGCGTCGAGCCGCCCGTCCCCCTCGCGCGGCGTCACCTCCAGGTCCGGCGGAGCCGCCTGCCGGATCCGCACGGAAGCGGCGGCGGGCGCCCGCACCGCAACGGTCAGCGGAGCGGGCACGCCGCGCGACAGCGTGTGCGGCGCGTCCCGCACGACACCCGGCGGACGGCGCACCGCGCGTGCGTCGACGAGCACGCCCGCGACGAGCGCGACCGCGGCGAGCGCGGCGAGCTCCCCGATGAGCGCGATGGAGACGGCGACCGCCGCGAGCAGCGCCGCCGTGAGCGGCGTCGGGCTCACCCTCGGCCGCCTTCGATGCGCAGCGCCGGCGCCCCCGCCCGGCCCGAGCCCCACCACCAACCGCCTTCGATGCCCAGCGCCGGCGCCCCCACCCGACCCGATGAGCCGCCGTGCGGCCCGCTCCTCATCGCGGCACGGGCACCGCGTCGAGCGCGCCGCGGATCGCGCTCTCCGGCGTGTAGCGCTCCAGCTCGGCCTCCGGCGTGAGGACGAGCCGGTGGCGGAGGACGGGCAGCGCCATGCGGCTGACGTCGTCGGGGGTGACGAAGTCGCGGCCGGCCAGGCGCGCCACCGCCTTCGCGGCGCCGAGCAGGTGCACCGTCGCGCGCGGGCTCCCGCCGAGCGCGACGCTCGGCAGCTCGCGGGTCCGGCGCACGACCGCGGCGACGTAGTCGAGCACCTCGGCCGCGACCTGGGTCCCGTCGACGCTCGCGCGCGCAGCGCGCAACTCCTCCGCTCCGGCGACGGCGCGGACCTCGTC
>DATHJG010000150.1:0-2143 GCA_035489875.1 Solirubrobacteraceae bacterium
CCATCCGCCTCGGCGTCGTCGGCGCCACCGGGCAGGTCGGCGCGGTCGTGCGCCGCCTTCTCGTCGAGCGTGACGTGCCCCTCGCCGAGATCCGGTTCTTCGCGAGCGCTCGCAGCGCGGGCACCACCATCGAGTTCCGGGGCGAGCAGATCACCGTCGAGAACGCCGAGACGGCCGACCCGACCGGGCTGGACATCGCGATCTTCTCGGCGGGCGCCACGACATCCCGAGCCCAGGCGCCGCGGTTCGCCGCCGCCGGTGTGCTCGTCATCGACAACTCGAGCGCGTTCCGCATGGACCCCGAAGTCCCCCTCGTCGTGAGCGAGGTCAACCCGCACGCTCTCGACGACGTGCCCAAGGGCATCATCGCCAACCCGAACTGCACGACGATGGCCGCGATGCCGGTGCTGAAGGTCCTGGATGCCGAGGCCGGCCTCCAGCGCTTGATCGTCTCCACCTACCAGGCCGTCAGCGGCGCCGGTCTGGCCGGCGGCGAGGAACTGCTCGAGCAGGCCACGGCCGCCATCGCCCAGGACGCGATCGGTCTGGTGCACGACGGCCACGCGGTTCAGATGCCGGCGGCGCAGAAGTTCCCCAAGAACATCGCATTCAACGTCGTGCCGCTGGCCGGCTCGATCGTCGACGACGGTCTGGGTGAGACCGACGAGGAGAAGAAGCTCCGCAACGAGAGCCGCAAGATCCTCGAGCTGCCCGACCTGCTCGTGAGCGGCACATGCGTGCGCGTGCCCGTGTTCACGGGGCACTCGCTCAGCATCAACGCCGAGTTCGCCCGGTCGATCACGCCCGAGCGGGCGCGCGAGCTGCTTCAGGATGCCGCGGGCGTCTCGCTCATGGACGTCCCGACCCCGCTCGATGCGGCCGGCTCCGATCCGAGCTTCGTGGGCCGCATCCGTCAGGACGAGGGCGTGCCAGGCAACCGCGGTCTCGCGCTGTTCATCTCCAACGACAACCTGCGCAAGGGCGCGGCGCTCAACGCGGTTCAGATCGCGGAGCTCGTCGCGGCGAAGCTGCCGGTCGCGGGCTAGCGCGGCGAAGCTGCCGGTCGCGGGCTAGCCGACCGCCGCATCCTGGCCGCCCGGATCGCGGCGCCGATCAGCGCACCGAGGATGGCCCCGAGGGTGTTGGCCACGACATCCGTCACGCTCGCGAACCGCTCGGGCAGGAACAGGTACTGGCCGGCCTCGAGCCCGGCCGACAGCGCCGCCCCGATGGGGATCGCGAGCCACCACATCCGCCGCGGCAGCAGGAGCGCCGCGACCAGGCCGATCGGCACGAAGAACGCGATGTTGGCCGCGAAATCGGCGAAATCGTAGTTCACCCACTCGGGTGCGCCGAGGCCCTGCAGCCAGGCGAGCACGCGTCGCACCGCCGGCTCGACCCCGCCGTCGACGCGGTTCGGCAGATACCCGACGAGCAACACGCCCACGAGGCACGCGACGCCGACGATCGTCAGCACCACGTAGCGGCGGCGGTTCTGGGGCACCCCCCGAGCGTACGCAATTCAGGCTCGCGGGCCGGTTCGGTGCGAAACAACCCTGAATCGCCCGGATCTCCTGAATTGCGAACGTCGACGTGGCCGCAACCCGTGGCGGAGGTGTCGAATAGGGGCATGAGACGGATGCCGCTCGGGTTGGCGCTCGCCGCGACGGCCATCCTGCTGTCGGCGTGCATGACGCCGAACATCTCCTCGACCCCTGCGCCCGACGCACCCGATGGAGGAACCGTGACCGACCCCGACGCCCCGCTCGCCGCGTTCTACGGCGACTCGTACACGCTCGGAACCGGAGCGAGCGATCCCGCACTCCGATGGTCGAGCGTCATCTGCCGCGACCGCGGCTGGCGCGAGTTCAACCCCAGCGTCAATGGCCTCGGATTCGTCACCAATCGCCGCCCCGGCACCGACCTTCCGGGCCTGTTGATCGCCGAGGATCCCGACATCGTGTTCGTCACGATGGGGCTGAACGACAACTTCAGCTACGCCACCGCGGCCGACCGCATCCAGGACCAGATCGACGCCGACCTGCGGCGCTTGAAGACCGAGCTGCCCGAGGCGCGATTCATCGTGGTCGAGCCGTTCTGGTACACGGATGCCCGTCCCGCCTCCGTCGACGTCATCTCCGGC
>DATHJG010000151.1:0-9373 GCA_035489875.1 Solirubrobacteraceae bacterium
GAGGAGGACGTGTTCGTCGGGCCGGGCGCGTGCACGACGAACGACGACACGATGGCGCGGCACGGGCCGGAGGAGCCGCTGCGCGGGGCGACATTGCGGCGGGCCTGCCGGATCGGCGGCGGGGTCGTGCTGTGCCCCGGCGTGGAGGTCGGCGAGGAGGCGTTCGTGGCCGCGGGAGCGCTGGTGACGGAGGACGTGCCGCCGCGTGCGGTCGTCATGGGCGTGCCGGCGCGCGTGCGGCGCCAGGTGCCCGACGAGGATCTGATCGAGCGCTGGCGGTAGCGTTCGCGCGATGAGCGAGCGCCCGAACGACCCCGGCCTGACCTCCGGCGACCCGCTGGCCCCCGGGCCGGAGGCGCCCCGGCACCAGCCCGGGCTGCCCGCCGATGGCTTCACCGGCGGCTATTCCTCGCCGCCCCCGCCGGGGGCGTTCGGTCCGCCCGCGCCGCCCGCTCCGGCGCCCGTGAGCGGCCGCTACGCGCTCGCGAGTTGGTGGTCGCGCGTCGGCGCGACGCTGATCGACGGAATCATCGTCGGCATCGGCGCGGTGCTGATCGTGGCGCTGTTCGGCTCGGTCTTCTCGGTCGGGTTCTTCGCGTCCGACGAGGCGGGCGTCGTCTCGCTCATCGTCGGCCTGTTGCTCTCGTTCCTGGCGATCGCGATCGTCGCGCTGCTCTACGCGCCGCTGATGATGGCCCGCACGAACGGCAAGACGCTCGGCCGCATGGCGATGGGCATCCGCGTCGTGCGCGCGCACGGGCAGCCGATGACGTTCGGGTGGGCGATGCTGCGCGAGGTCGCCGTCAAGGCGCTGCTCTTCGGCGTCGCGGGCTCGGTCACGTTCGGGCTGGCGAACCTGGCCGACGTGCTCTGGCCGCTGTGGGACGACGAGAACCGCGCGCTGCACGACTTCATCGTCGACACGCGCGTGGTGCGCGACTAGGCGGCTATCGCCCGGCGAAAGGACGCGGTCCCGCGACCTTCGTCGGTCCAGATGATCTGGTCGCGACCCGGGCCGACGCTGATCAGCGCGATCGGCACGCCGACGAACTCCGACAGGTACGCGAGGTAGTCGCGCGCGGCCTGCGGCAGCTCGTCCTCGGAGCGGCACTCGGTGATGTCCTCGTCCCACCCCGGCAGCTGCTCGTACTCGCCGCTCGCGTGGTGGAGCACGGACTGGTGGTACGGGAAGTGGTCGAAGCTCGCCTCGTTCGGGCTGCGGTAGCGGGTGCAGACCCGCAGCGGGCCGAGGCCGCTGAGCACGTCGAGCTTCGTCACCGCCAGATGGGTCATCGTGTTCAGCCGCGCGGCGTAGCGCAGGGCGACCAGGTCGACCCAGCCGACGCGGCGCGCGCGCCCGGTGGTCGTGCCGTACTCGCCGCCGGCCTCGCGCATCGCGGCGCCCAGCTCGTCGTCGAGCTCGGTCGGGAACGGGCCGGCGCCGACGCGCGTCGCGTACGCCTTCGTCACGCCCCAGATCTCGTCGAGGTCCTTCGGCCCGGCGCCGGTGCCGGTCGCCGCGCTGGCCGCGACGGGGTTGGAGGAGGTGACGAACGGATACGTGCCGTGGTCGATGTCGAGCAGCGTGCCCTGCGCGCCCTCGAAGATCACGTCGCCGCCCTCGTCCAGGTGCTTCCAGGTCAGTCGTGCGGTGTCGGCGATGTACTGCTCGATCCGGTGCCCGTAGGTGAGGTAGTCCTCGGTCATCGACTGCAGGTCGAGTTCGGGCGACTTGGCGTACGGGCGCAGCGAGAGCCGCTTCGGCTCCATCGCGGCGACGATCTTCTTCTTGAGGATCTTCTCGTCCAGCAGGTCCTGCACACGGATGCCGAGGCGCGCGGCCTTGTCCGCATACGCCGGCCCGATGCCGCGGCGCGTCGTGCCGATCTGGAGCTTGCCCAGCTTCGTCTCCCCCGCGTGGTCGAGGAGCATGTGGTACGGCATGATCAGATGCGCGTTGGCGCTGATCTTCAGGCCGGAGAGGTCGATCCCCTTGGCGCGCAGGTCGTCGAGCTCGTCGGTCAGGACCTTCGGGTCGATCACGACGCCGTTGCCGATCGCGCACGGCTTGCCGGGATAGAGGATCCCCGACGGGATCAGGTGGAACTTCCACTTCACGCCGTCGCGGACGATCGTGTGGCCGGCGTTGTTGCCGCCCTGGAAGCGGATCACGAGATCCGCGTTCTCGGCGAGCAGGTCGGTGATCTTGCCCTTGCCCTCGTCGCCCCACTGGGCGCCGATGATGACGATGCCGGCCATTTCGGCGTTCAGTCTACGAAGGGAACGGCGTGCGGGGCGGGCGCGGCTCGCCGTATGCGGGGGCCGCGTCCGATTCGCCGGCCGGCTCGTACCGGATCTCGAGCCGCTGGTCGTCGCCGTCCATGAAATGGGGGTCGCCGCACATCTCCCACAGGCGCGAAACCGTGCGATCTCCGATCTGCTCGCGCAGTGGGCGGTCGTGCTCCTCGCGGGTGATGAGGTTCGTCGTCACGAGCATCGCCTTGCCGTCCTCGTAGCGAGTGTTGACGATGGAGTAGAGCTGCTCGAGGACCCACGGGGAGGTCTGCTCGGCGCCGACGTCGTCGATGTGCAGCAGATCGACCGCGCTCAGCCGCTCGATGAGCTCATTGAGTGAGAACTGGGCGTCGTCCTGGTACGTGTTGCGGAGCAGCGCGAGCAGCCGCGGCAGCGAGTAGATCGCAACCGGCCGGTCCGCCTCCATGGCTGCCCTCGAGATCAGCATCGCGACGGTCGTCTTGCCCGTGCCGACGCCGCCCGTGAACCACATGCCGCGCCCGGCGTCGAGCTGTTCGCCGATCGCCCGCACGTACCGCCGGACATCACGGATGAGGTGGGGCAGCACACGCTCGATCGAGATCAGCGGCTCGCGCTCGAACGACACCTCCCGGTAGCGCTTGGGGATCCGCCCCTCCAGCGCCGCGGCGCGCTTCCGCGCGATCCGGGCGGGGCGGCACGAGCACGGCCGCGCGCGCCGGGCGGCCTCGTCGTAGAGGAACCCGGAGCCGTCGCAGCGTCCGTCGGGGCAGGTGGCCATGGTCCTGATTAGTAGCGGTCGTCGCCGACGTAGGACATGAACCGCGGGTACTCCTTCTGGAACGTCAGCTCGATCGTGGCGAGCCCGCCGTTGCGGTGCTTGGAGATGTGCAGGTCGGCGATCCCCTCGCGTTCGGATTCCTTGTCGTAGTACTCGTCGCGGTAGATGAACATCACGACGTCGGCGTCCTGCTCGATGCTGCCCGATTCGCGCAGGTCGGAGAGGACCGGGCGCTTGTCCGTGCGCTGCTCGACGCCGCGGTTGAGCTGCGAGAGCGCGATGACCGGGCAGTCGAGCTCGCGGGCGAGCGTCTTGAGGCCGCGGGAGATCTGGCCGATCTGCTCGACGCGGTTGTCGGTCCGCCCGTCGCCGCGCATGAGCTGCAGGTAGTCGATCAGGATGAGGCCGAGCCCGTCGGCGTGCTGCTGGAGCAGCCGCCGCGCCTTCGCGCGCACGTCGAGCACGGACAGGTCGGACGAGTCGTCGATGAACAGCGGCGACTTCGCGAGCCGGTTCGACGCCTCCATGATCTTCGCCCAGCGCGACGCCGGCACCTTCCCCTTGCGCAGGTCGTCGCCCTTGATCGACGCCTGCGAGGCGATGAAGCGCTGGGCGAGCTCGGACTCCGACATCTCGAGCGAGAACAGCGCGACGGCCTTGTTCGCCCCGAGCGCGGCGTTCTCGGCGAAGTTCGCCATCAGTGCGCTGTTGTGGACGATCAGGTCGTCGGCGACGAAGTTGTGGTCGCCGGGAACCGTGAGGTCGTACGTCTCTTCCTCGCCGAGCGGCTCGATCGACACGATCGCGTCCCAACCGACGTCGGTGCCGGTGACGTAGGTCTTCAGCTCCTCCGCGAGGGACAGGTGCCCCGACGGCACGTCGAGGGCGAAGCGATGCGCCGCGGCATGAGCCAGGCGACAAGGCGCAGCGATCCCCACGCCGGGGCGGAGCTGGCGCAGCTCGCGCCAGCCGGCGGCGGTGAGGAACGGGTGATTGCCGCTCGCGTCGACGCTCCGGCCCAGGGCGGTCGTCAGGCGGAACACCGGTTGGATCCCGCTGCGGATCGCGGCCGAGACGCGCGAGCGCCGAAGCTCGTGGCGGGCGTCGAGTGAGACCACCTCGATCTCCTCGCCGCGCTCGTGCGCGGCGACGAGGTCGTCGAGCCTGCGCCGGCTCCCGTCCCGTGGGTCGTAGACCAGCGTCGAGCCGGCGAGGCACTTCCCCATCGACGGTCTCGCGGCGAGGATGATGAGGTTGCCCGGCTGGAAGCCGCCCGTGACGTTGTCGAGGTCCTCGAAGCCCGACGGGGTTCCGGTGATCGCCTTGCCCTCCTTGGAGAGCTTCTCGAGCTTGTCGAGCTCGGCGAAGAGGACGTCGTTGACCGCGCGGAAGTCCTTGCGGCTGTCCTCGTGGGCGACCTCGAGGATCGAGCGCTCCGCGATGTCGACGAGCTCGCGCGGCGGGGCGTCGTGGGAGTGGACGCGGGCCTGGATCTCGTACGCCGCCCGCAGGAGGCGGCGGAGCATGGCGTTCTCGCGGACGATGCGTGCGTACTGGCGGACGTGGCCGACCGCCGGGACGCTCGCGGCCAGGAGATCGATCGCGGCGCGTCCGCCGGCCGCCTCGAGCTGGCCGGCCTGCTTGAGGTGCTCGACGAGCGTGAGCGCGTCGACCGGCTCGCCGCCGTTGTGGAGGTCGAGCATCGCCGCGAAGACGATCCCGTGGGCCTCGCGGTAGAAGTCCTCCGGGTGGAGGCGCTCGTCGATGATGAGCGCCGGCAGCGCGGTGTCGGACAGCAGCACGGCGCCGAGCACGGACTGCTCCGCCTCGAGGTTCTGCGGGGGCGCCACGGGGCCGTCCGGCATGCGGGGCGGCGCGGTGTGGCCGTTGCTGGTGCGGTCGGGGATGCTCACGGGGCAGCCGAGTCTAGGTCGAGGATCGGACCGAACGGATCGAACACACGTTCCCTCCGGCGTTCATCCCGCAACGTGCGGAAACCGTCGCGGAACAGCCAGAAACGCGAACGGCCGCCCAGACGGGCGGCCGTTCGGCAAGTCTTCCTCGCGCTGCGGTGCGCTTACTTCTGCTCGACCACCATGGTCTTGACGGTCGCAGTGACGCCGTTCTCGACCTCGACGACGACCATGCGGGTACCGACCGTCTTGATCGGCTCCTCGAGGTGGACGTGGCGCTTGTCGATCGTGATACCGCGCGCTTCCTTGATCGCGTCGACGATGTCCTGCGACGTGACCGAGCCGAAGAGGCGACCGTCGTCGCCCGCCTGATGGGCGATGGTGAGGACCGTCTTGTTGAGCAGCACCGCGCTCTCCTCCGCCTTGGCGGTCGCGTCGGCGACCGCGCGCTCGGCGGCGACCGCACGGCGCTCGGCCGCGGCGATCGCGCCGCGCGTCGCCGGCTCGGCGAGCTTGCGGGGGATCAGGTAGTTGCGCAGGTAGCCCTTGGAGACGTCGACCACGGTGCCCTTGGCGCCGAGGTTCTCGTGGTCCTCGATGAGGATGGCCTGGGGCATCGCGAACTAGCGCTCCCGATCGCGGTCGCGGTCGCGGTCGTCGCGGCGCGGACGGCCGCGCTCGTCGCGATCCTCGCGGTTGTCGCCGACGTACGGCAGCAGCGCGATCTCGCGAGCGCGCTTGACGGCCGTCGCGACCTGGGCCTGGTGCCGGCGGCACGCGCCCGTGATGCGGCGCGACCGGATCTTGCCGCGATCGGACACGTACTTCTTCAGGGTCGTGAGGTCCTTGTAGTCGACCTGCTCGACCTTGTCACGGCAGTATCCACACGACTTGCGACGCCCGGATCCGGGGCCGCCCTTCTTGGTGTCACGCCGGCGCGTCGGCCGGCTGCGCTGCTTCGCCACTGTTGAGAGACCTCGCTGGAAGAAGACTGTTCGCACTCACCGCAGCGGAGTGCGGGCGCTCGAGGCGCGGGTTCAACAGTGTAGGACGTCGACACCGAGCCCGTCCGGCGCCCCTGGTACGCAGGGCGCCGAACCGGGCTGCAGGCTCCGCTGCTAGAAGGGGATGTCGTCGTCGGCCGCGGGCGCGCCGCCGCCGTTGCCCGCGGGCGCGGCGACCGGTTGGAAGTCGCGGTTGTCGACCGGCACGTCGGAGCGCGGGGTGAATCCCCCGCCACCGCCCTGGCCCTCGTCGCGGCCGCCGAGGAACTGCACGGCGTCGGCGATGATCTCGATCGACTGGCGGTTGTTGCCCTCCTTGTCCTGCCACTCGCGCCACTCGAGCCGGCCGTCGAGCGCGACGGGGCGGCCCTTGGACAGGAAGCGGGCGCAGTTCTCGCCCTGGGCTCCCCAGACCGTGACGTCGAAGAAGTTGGGCTTGTCCTCCCAGTCGCCGGTGGAGTTGTTCTTGCGCCGCGTGTTGCACGCGACGCGAAGCGAGCAGACCGACATTCCGCTCGGCGTGGAGCGGAGCTCCGGATCGCGCGTCAGATTCCCGGTGAGAACGACGCGGTTGATGTTGGTGGCCGCCACGAGGGGCTCCTTTCCTTCCCTGACAAAGTCTTTCGGGTGGCCGAGTCTAGGGGTGGGCCCGGCGCATCCTGTAGAAGCGTCGCAAGTTGGGCGGATTAATTGACAGCCCTGTTGCAGACTGTCGCGCAGGCGGCGCTGACTAGCGCTCGATCTCGGCCGGCTGCGGCTGCTCGGCGGCAGCGGCGGCGGCCGACATGCTGAGGTCCGGCGGCGGCGGCGTGCCCTTGCGCAGCTTGATGATCCGGAAGCGGTTGACGCCGTCCGTGATCTTCAGCGCGTGGTTGAGCTGGTTGAGCAGCTCGGACGTGCCCTGGAACTGGAGCAGGTGGTAGTCCGCGTCCCCGCGCTTGCGGATCTCGTACGCCGTGGGACGGACGCCCCAGTCGTGCCGGGAGACGATCGTGCCCTGGCGATCGATGATCTGCTCGAGGCTCGCGAGGATGTTGGTGCGACGCTCCTCTTCCGCCTCGGGATCGAGGAGGAGGATGAGGTCGTAGATGGGCTGCTCGGTGGCCATGCGGCGGGCCATGCTAGCAACGTGGGGGCGAACGGACGGGCGCGCGCGCCTACGCGGAGCATGCGGGAGCGCGTGCGCTGGGGCAACGTCGGACGGGTGGCCGGAGCGGTCGCGGTGGCGGCGCTGGTCGTCGCGTGGCCGCGGCTCGGCGGGGATGCGGTGGTCGTGCCGGCCGGTCGTGCCGTGCCGGTCGCGACGCCGTCGGGTTCGCCGTCGGGTCGGCCGTCGCCGCGTCCCGCTCGGACGCCACGGCCGGTCGACACGCCCACGGGAACGGCGCAGGGAGGGAGGGTGAGGGAGAAGCCGGTGCGCCGGCGGCGGGATCGGCACGCGGGGCCGCGGGATGGGGAGAAGCCCGTGCGCCGGCGGCGGGATCGGCGGCCGGAGCCGCGGGATGGGGCGCCACCGGCCGGTGCGCCACCCGCGCCGGTGCCCGCGCAACCGGTCGCGCCCGCGCCCGTCCGGCCCGCCCCGCGCGCTCCGGCGCCGACGGTCGATCCGGCCGAGCGGGAGTTCGGCTTCGAGCGCTGATCGCGGCAGCGGTTCCGTGGTGGGTTAGCGGTGACGCCGGCGACGAACAGACCCCGCGAACCTCAGCTCTCCGCCGTCACCCCACGCGCCTTCTTGCGGATGTCCGCGATCTGCTCGTCGATCCAGTCGCCCGGATCGCGCGACGTGACGATCTCCTTGAGCCCCGCGGCCCGGCGCGCCCGCTCCTCCGGCGCCATCGTCAGCGCCGCGTAGATCGAGTCCGCCAGCTCCTGCACGTCGAACGGGTTGACCGACAGCGCGAACTCCCCCAGCTCCTCGTGCGCGCCGGTGTTCTCGCTCAGGATCGAGACGCCGTCGCGCTCGTTCACGAGCGGACCCTCCTTCGCGACGAGGTTCATGCCGTCGAACATGGCGTTGACCATCATCACGTCGTAGTGCTTGTAGGACGCGACCGCCTCGTCGAGGTCGTCGCGCAGCTTCAGGCTGATCGGCATCCAGTCCGGCGTCCCGTGCCGGTGGTTGACGACCGCCACGAGCGCCTCGATCCGCTCCAGGTACTCGGCGTACTCGGGCACGTCGGTCCGCGACGGCATCAGCTGCGCCGTGAACGTGATCCGCTCGATGAACTCCGGGTGCTGCTCGAGGAAGATGTCGAAGCCGGTGAACCCGCGCAGCACGTTCTTGGACAGGTCGGCCCGGTCCACGCGCAGGATCGAGAACTCGCGCCGGCGCGCGAGCAGCTGCTGCTCGAACTCGTGCACCCGCGGGCGCTGCGCCAGGGCCTGGGTCGCGCGGAAGTCGATCGGCAGCGGGTAGGCGCGCACCCAGACCTCGCGGCCCTCGGTGTGCACCACCCCCCGCTCCATGTCGACCTCGACGTCGAGCAGGTCCTGGCAGCACTGCAGGAAGTTGCGCCGGTAGGAGCGCGTGTGGAAGCCGATGATGTCGTTCGCCAGCAGCCCGTGGAAGATCTCGTCGCGGATCTTGGACGGGAGCACGCGCCACGCGTCGGACTGCGTCCACGGGATGTGGACGAAGTGATGGAGGAACGCGTCCGGCCGCGCGCGCCGCACGATCGCCGGCAGCGTGTAGAGCTGGTAGTCGTGGACCATCACGACCGGCTCGTCGATGCCCTCGATCTCCTCGAGCACCGCCATCGAGAGATCCTCGTTGACGACGTTGTCGCCGAACTCGAACGCCTCGACCTCGTGCCGGCGGATGTCCGGTGCGTTGCTCTGATCCCACAGGTAGTGCTGGATGAACCAGAGCATCGGGTTCGCGAAGATGTTGTAGAAGCGGTCGTACGCCTCCGGGTCCGACGCGACGAAGCGGACGCGGAACTCGCCGCCGTCGGGCGCCGCGATCTCGAACGACTGCCCGCCGTGCTCGCGCGCGACCGCGACGTCGCCCTCGGTCATCGACGACGCGATCCAGACCGCGTCGCGATGCGATGCGAGGCCGATCAGCGCCGTCGCCAGGCCGCCGGTGCCCCGCTTGACCGACCCATCGTCCTGATAGGTGACCGGTCCCCGATTGGAGACCAGGACCAGGGGCGCGCCGCCGTTCGCCATCCAGCTACTACAGCACCTCGTGCATGATCTTCAGGTAGTCGCGGAGATAACGCGGCGTCAGGAAGTGGGTGCGGACGTGCTCCTTGCCGCGCCGCCCGAGCGCCTTTCCGAGCGCGGGGTCCTCCACGATCTCCAGCGCCCGGTCCGCGCACTCCTGCACGCTGGAGACGAGGTAGCCCGAGACGCCGTTCTCGACCTGCAGCGGGATCCCGCCGACGTCTCCGCCGATG
>DATHJG010000152.1:0-6710 GCA_035489875.1 Solirubrobacteraceae bacterium
GCCCTCGGCCACGGCGACCTCGGCCGGCACGGCCGGCTCCGGCTGCGGGCGCCCGAGGTCCTGCACGGCCTCGGCGACCGTCGCCTCGGCGGCGTCGCGCGTCGGGGCCTCGGTCTGCGTGAGCGCCGCGGCGGCCGCCGCCGCCTCCTCGGCCTCCTTGCGCGCCTGCTCCTCGGCCTCGCGCCGGGCCTTCTCCTCGGCTTCGCGGCGCGCCTGCTCGGCGGCCTCCTGGCGGGCGCGCTCCTCTTCCTCGCGGAACGTGCGGTTGCCGGCCTGGATCACGTCGCCGATCGCCCGCGTGATGATGTTGCAGGCGCGGATCGCGTCGTCGTTGCCGGGGATCACGTAGTCGATCCCGTCGGGATCGCAGTTCGTGTCGACCAGGCCGATGATCGGGATGCGCAGGCGCTGGGCCTCGCGCACGGCGATCGCCTCGGTCTTCAGGTCGATCACGAACAGCGCGTCTGGCACGCGCTGCATGTTCTTGACGCCGCCGAGGTTCGCGCGCAGCTTCTCGAGGTCGGCCTGGGCGGCCAGCCGCTCACGCGTGGGCAGCAGGCCGAGCTGGCCCTCCGTCTCGTAGCGCTCGAGGTCGTGCAGGCGCTTGATCCGCAGCGAGATCGTCTGGTAGTTCGTCAGCAGGCCGCCGAGCCAGCGATGGTTCACGTACGGCTGCCCGGCCGCCTCGGCGATCTCCTTGATGCCGTCGCGGGCCTGCTTCTTGGTCCCCACGAACAGCACGGTGCCGCCGCGGCGCGCGAGGCCGTCGGCGAAGCGCTGCGCCTGGCCGAGCAGCTGCTCGGTGCGCGTGAGGTCGATGATGTAGTTGCCGGCGCGCTCGCCGAAGATGAAGCGGCGCATCTTCGGATTCCACCGGCGCGTCTGGTGGCCGAAGTGCACGCCGGCCTCCAACAGCTCCTTGATCCCGACGTCTCGAGGCACGGGTACGTCTCCCTTTGCGGTCGTGTGATGCGGTTCCCGGGCGAAGAGGGATTCGCGGAACCCGGCGCGTGGCGCGCCGGGCAGGGCCGCGGCCTCAGGGTTGGGTTGGGGCCGCCCGGGGTCGATGGGACAGAACGAAACCCACCTCGGGCGAGGCGGGACAGGTCCAGTGTAGACGACGAAGCGTCGCCGAAGGCACGCTGGTGACGAGCGCCGAGCGAAGCGGTGGCGAGGCCTCCGGCCGAGACAGACGCGAGGCAGATTGGCGCAAGTACTCGGGCACGGCTGCGTTGGGGCTCGTGCGGGTCGGCCCTCCCTTCCCCTACCTCCGGTGGACCGGCCCGCTCAAGCCCGCGCCCGTTCGAGCGCGGCGGCGAGGTCGGCCGGCAGCGGCGAGCCGACGTCGACCGCCGCGCCCGTGACCGGATGCGGGAACGCCAGCCGCGCGGCGTGGAGGAACTGGCGCTGCAGCCCGTGGCGGCCGGGCGCGCCGTACTCCGGGTCGCCGGCGACCGGGTGCCCGATCGCCAGCAGATGCGCGCGGATCTGGTGCGTGCGGCCGGTCTCCAGCCGCACGCGCAGCAGCGTGTCGTGCGGCAGCGCGCGCTCGACCTCGAAGTGCGTGATCGCCTCGCGCGCCTCGTCGGTGTCGGTCGAGATCCGCGTGCGGACGCGCCGGTCGCGGCCCAAGGGCGCGTCGATCGTCCCGCGCCGCGCCGGCGGGCGGCCCTCGACCAGCGCGAGGTACTCGCGCACGAGCTCGCGCCGGGCGAGCTGGGCCTTGAGGGCGGCGTGCACGTGGTCGGAGCGCGCGACCACGAGCAGCCCCGACGTCTCGCGGTCCAGCCGGTGGACGATGCCGGGGCGGTCGGGATCGTCCCCGCCCGCGACCCGGTCGCCCAGCGCCTGCACCAGCGTCCCGTGCTCGTGCCCGCGGGCCGGGTGCACCACGACGCCCGCCGGCTTGTCGATCACCAGCAGGTGCTCGTCCTCGTAGGCGACGGTGAACGGCGCCGGGGGGACGTCGGCTTGCGGCGCGCCGGCCTCGGGCTCCTCCACCGCGATGGTCTCCCCGCCGGTCAGCTTGCGGCGCTTGGCGCGCGGCTCGCCGTCGACCGTCACGTGGCCGCCGTCGATCAGCCGCTGCGCCGCCGCGCGCGACCCGACGTGGGCGGCGAGGAAGACGTCGAGCCGCTCCCCGGCCGCATCGGGCGGGACGGTCAGCTCACGCGCCATCGGCGTGCGCAGCGGCCTCGGCGCGCCGGCGCGGCGGACCCTCGAGCACGTAGATCAGCGCCACCACCCCGAGTGTGATCGCCGTGTCGGCGACGTTGAATGCGGGGAAGCGCGGGAACTTGACGAAGTCGGTGACCGAGCCCTCGACGGCGCGGTCGATCAGGTTGCCGATCGCGCCGCCGAGCAGCAGCCCGGTGGGCAGCCACACGAGCGCACGACCGGTGTGGGTGACGAAGAAGAACACGAGCGCGAGCAGCGCCAGCGCCGTGCCGACGACCAGCAGCGCGCCGCCGTCGGAGAGGAAGCCGAACGCGATCCCCGAGTTGCGGACGTTGACGAGGTCGATGCCGGCCAGCAGGTCGCGCCGCTCGCCCAGCGCGAGGCCGTCGCGCACCAGCGCCTTGGTGAGCTGGTCGACCGCCACGACGCAGGCCGCCACCGCCCCGGCGGCGATCGTGGTCCGGGCCGGGGTCACCCGGGACGGATGATCTCGACCACGATCCCGCCCACCAGCTGCAGGACGATGATCGCGACGATCGGGCTGAGGTCGAGCGGGCCGATCTGCAACGGCAGGCGGCGGAACAGGTTCAGCCACGGGTTCGCCAGATCCCGCAGGAAGTCCAGCACGGCGTTGAACCAGCGCGCGTACGGCACCCGCACGCCCATCGCGAAGATGAACGAGCACACGATCCAGGCGATGATCACGATCACGTAGACCGTCAGCAGCGCCGAGAGGAAGTCGGCGATCTCGGCGCGGACCGACGCCCCGAAGACGATCACGAGTCCACCACGGCGTCCATCGCGTTCGCGAACGCGGCCCGCACGCCGCCGCGCTCCAGCGCCGCCAGCCCGCGGGCGGTCGTCCCGCCCGGCGACGTGACCGCGCGGCGCAGCGCGAGCGTGTCGTAGTCGCGTGCGCGCAGCAGCTCGGCCGAGCCGGCCATCGTCTCCGTGACGAGCTGGGAGGCGACCTGCGCCGGCATGCCGCGGCGGATCGCCGCGTCCACCTGCGCCTCGACGAGCAGCGCCCAGTAGGCCGGGCCGACGCCGCCGGTCGCCCCGGCGACGCGCATCAGCGGCTCGGGGACGTCGACGACGGTGCCGAGGCGGCCGAACAGCTCGTGCACGCGGGCGCGCAGCTCCTCGTCGGCCGGCACGTCGGGGAGCGCGAACGCGAGCACGCCGCGCCGGACCTCCACGGGCGTGTTGGGCTCGATCCGGAAGACCGGCGTGTCGGGGTAGGCGGCGCGGACCTCGGCCTGGGTCGTGCGGCCGAGGATCGAGACGACCGCCTCGGCGGCGCCGCCGATCTCCTCGGCGACCGCGCCGAGCTGGGCGGGCTTGTGGGCGAGCACGACGAGATCGGCGCGCTCGGCCAGCTCGCGGTTGGAGTCGACGGCCTCGCCGCCGACGAGCGCGGCGAGCTCCCGCGCCCGGCCCGACCCCGAATCCGTGCACAGCACCGGCTCAGCCCAACCGAGGGCGAGTGCGCGCGCCATGTTCCCACTGCCGATAAAGCCGATCTGCACGGGCAGCAGTCTAGGGACGCGGACCGAGGGCTCGAGTAATCGCTCCGGTGCTCGACGTCGGTCACCCGGAGCAAGCCGCGCGGCGTGGTTGCAGGTGTCCCTCCGTCTGCGCTCCGGGAGTTGGATCAGCTCTGGTTGAAAAAGCCCTTCTCAATGAGCCTCGCCCGCTCTTCGGACGAGAGTTCGACGTTGCGTGGCGTGAGCAGGAACACCTTGTCGGCGATCCGCTGCATCCCGCCGTCGAGCGCGTACGTCAGCCCGGAGGCGAAGTCGATCAGGCGCTTGGCCAGGTCGGTCTCGGACCCCTGCAGGTTGATGATCACCGGGATCGCGTCCTTGAACTTGTCCGCGACGTCCTGCGCGTCGTTGAACGACTTCGGGATCACCAGGTGCACGCGGACCTCCCCGCTGGCGTTGCGGCCGTTGGCCGGGCGGCCGCCGACCGGGCGCAGCACGGTGGTGCGCCGCTCGGACGGCGAGTCGTCGGCGAAGATGTCGTCGATCTCGTCCCGGCGGCGCCGCGTGCTGAGCCGCCGGACGTTCGGCCGCTCGCGGTAGCGGTCCTCCAGCTCTGCCTCGGGCTGGCGGATGGCCGCCGGCTCCTCCTCCGCGTCCTCGTACGCGTCGCGGTCCTCGGCGAGGCCGAAGTAGACGAGCGCGCGATGCCAGGAGTCTGAGAAGCCCATTCGAGGTGCGAACTTCGGTGCCAGCAGGGGATTCCCTCCCCCTGCGAGGTGTCACCCGAAGAGTATCGAGCCGACTCTGACGATCGTCGCGCCCTCCTCGACTGCGACCGCGTAGTCCTGCGAGGTGCCCATCGAGAGGTGATGGAGCCCGTGCGCGGCAGCCAGCTCGCGGAGCGCCGCGAAGTACGGGCGGCTCTGCTCCGGGTCGTCGGCGAACGGCGGCATGCCCATGAGCCCGACCACGCGCACCGGGGCGCGCTCGAGGAACACGGGGAGGTCGCTCGGCGCGATCCCGGCCTTGCCGTCCTCGCCGGCGACGTTGACCTCGACGAGGATCTCGGTCTCCGGCGTGCCGTGGCGCTCGAGCTGCGCCAACGCGGAGTCCGACGCGACCGAGTGGATCAGCTCGACGAGCGGCAGGATCTGCTTGACCTTGCGGCTCTGGAGCTGGCCGATGAAGTGCCAGCGGACGCCGGCGTCCGGCCACGCGGCGGCCTTCGCCTCGAGCTGCTGCGCGCGGTTCTCGCCGAACAGCGTGACGCCGGCGTCGATCAGCGCGCCGAGGTCCTCGAGCGGGACGTACTTGACGGCGGCGAGCAGCTCGACGTCGCCGGGATCGCGGCCGGCGCGGCGGGCGGCGGCGTCGATCTCCGTCCGGATCCGGTCGGCGTTCTCGCGCACGCGCGCGGAGCTCAAACCCGCCATGCCACCCCCGCCTGGCGCCCCGTGACGCCCTTGTCCCGCCGGTGCGAGAAGAACAGCTCGTCGTCGGCGCACATCGTGCAGAGCCCGGTGTCGTGGATCGCGTCCACACGCGCCTCCCCCAGCCGGTGGCGCGCGATCGCCGGGAGGTCGAGGTTGCGCTCCCCCACCCGCGCGCCCGGGACGCCGGAGAACGCGGCGTGGACCTCCTCGCCAACCTCGTAGCAGCACCCGCGCGCGCCCGGCCCGATCGCGGCGGTCACCGGGCCGGCGGCGCCGAGCTCGCGCAGCGCGGCGGCGCCCTCGGCGACGATCCCGCCGGCCAGCCCGCGCCAGCCGCAGTGCAACGCCGCGACCGCCTCGTCGGCGACCAACAGCACGGGTACGCAGTCGGCCACGAACACGAGCGCGGCGGCGGCGTCGAGCGCGGTCGCCTGCCCGTCCTCCTCCGACGCCGGCCGGCCGGCGCCGGGCGGCTCGGTCGCGCGCCGCACCGTCGCGCCGTGCACCTGGCGGCCGTACAGGAAGCGGTCGCGCGGGACGCCGACGGCGGCGGCGAGCCGCTCGCGGTTGGCGTCCACGTTGGCGCCGTCGTCGGCGGTCAGCCGGCCGAGGTTGAGCGACGCGTACGGGCCGGTCGAGACCCCGCCGCGGCGGGTGGAGAACAGGACGCGCCCGCCGGGCAGCTCGGCGACCACGTGCTCGCCCTCCCAGCGGAACGGGGCGGGCAGGCTAGGCAACCGCGGGGCCGCGGCCGGGAACGGGCGAGGACTGCACGATCGAGGTCGTCGTCTGGCCGTAGAGCACGAAGCGATCGATCAGCTCCTCGAGGTGCGTGACGTCGCGCACGTCGATGTGCATGACGAAGCAGTCGTCGCCGGTCACGCGATGGCATTCGGTCACCTCCGGCGTGCGCTGCGCGAGCTCGGCCACCTTCGGGATCATGCGCGCGGCCGGCCGGATGCGGAGGATCACGCTGAGCTCGTAGCCGAGCGCCCGCGGGTCGATGTCCGCGTGGTAGCCGCGGATCACGCCGGCCTCCTCCAGCCGCGCGAGCCGCTCCCCCACCGCGGGCGGCGTGAGCCCGACGCGGCGGCCCAGCTCGGCCAAGCTGAGTCGGGCGTCGACCTGCAACGCCTCGATCAGCTGGCGATTCGTCACGTCGAGCGGCTGTTCCGAAAGTCGTGGCGGCATGATGCCTTCGATCGCCACTGTACCGGGCGGTCGCGGGAGGGCAAGGTATGCGTTCGATGCCGACCCTTGCCCCGGACACGCCCGCCCTCGTCGAGGCGGAGCCCGCCGTCGGGCCGGGGCTCGCGGAGCGGCTCCCGCCGCACGCGTGGTTCGTCGGCAGCGCGGTGTTCCACTACCTGGGCCCGGCGTTCGCCGTGCTCCTGTTCGTGCGCGTCGGCCCGCTCGGCACCGGCTGGCTGCGGATCGCGGCCGCAGCGCTCGTGCTCGCGGCGTGGCGGCGGCCGTGGGGTCTGCTCGGCGACCACACGCTGCTCGCGCTCGGCGCGGTCCTCGCGGTCATGAACTGCTGCTTCTACCTGTCGATCGACCGGCTGCCGCTGGGCACGGTCGCGGCGATCGAGTTCCTCCCCGTGATCGTGCT
>DATHJG010000153.1:0-2972 GCA_035489875.1 Solirubrobacteraceae bacterium
GTGATCGCCGCGCGAGTTCGACCCGCCAGCGAGCGCGACGCTCGGAACAGCCAGGGCGACGAGAAACGCCGCGACGATTCCGATCAACCAGGTCCTCATCCGAATCCTCCCTCGTCGGCTCCCGAAACGCTGCCGCGTCCCCCGCGGCGTGCGCCTGGCCCTTTCCCGTTGGACCGAGTCTCAGCATAACCGTCGGCGTCGCCGCGCTCGGCGCGGATTCCCCAGATCCGCCGGCTAGCCTGGACCGATGTCCAGCTGGCCGGCGATCGACGAGCCCGAGCTGCTCGCGCGGCTTGCCCTCGGCGACGCCGAGTTCCGGCAGATGATCGGCGAGATCGCTTGCGCGATCCCGGCCCGCGAGTTCGCCGCCGAGGCGTTCGAGCACGCGGTCGGCTATCCGTGGGCGCGGCCACCGGGATCCTATGAGCTGCGCGGCGGCGAGGCGCGCCTGCTCTCCGCGCTCGCCGAGGACGAGCGCGAGGAGACGATCGAGCGCTACCGGCACCGCGCCGCCGGCCGGGTCCCGCTGCTGGCGATCGGCTCCAACGCGGCGCCCGCGATCCTCGAGCGGAAGTTCGCGCATTTCGAGGCGACCGAAGACCGGGCGGTGCTGGCGCTGAGCGGCTGGCTGCGCGACTTCGACGTCGGCGCCGCGGCGCAGGTGGCGCTCTACGGAGCGATGCCGGCAACGCTCTTTCCCAGCGAGGGAACCGAGGTCGCGGCGACCGTGCTCTGGGTCACCGCCACCCAGTTCACCCAGCTCACCTGGTCGGAGGTCAGCTACTGGCTCGGCCGCCTGCACACGCGCTTCGAGGTCGAGGCGGCCGAGGTCGGGTTCGACGACGTCCTCGTCTTCGTCTCGCGCTTCGGCTGCTTCTGCCCGGAAGGCGATCCCGTCGCTCTGGCCGCGGTGCCGGCCCGCGGGCGCAGCGCCGCGGAGCTGACCCAGGAGCAGCTGCTCGACACCGCCGCGGCGCTCGCGATCGGCCCGGGTTCGAGCGCGGAGGATCTGGTCCGCGCCTGCTGTGAGGACATGGGCCGGCTCGCGGCCCGCCTCGCCGAGACCGTCTGGCGCCACTCGTGTCCCTTCGAGTCGGCGCGTTGGACGCCCTACCCCGGCCCGACGCGAGGGTGACAATTTTCGGAGGCATAGAGGCCGGGGGCACCCGCTGGAACTGCGCGGTTGGGGACGGCGGGGGCACGAGCGCGGGCTCGGAGAGCTTTGCGACGACGACCCCGGAGGAGACGATCGCGCGGGCGGTCGGGTTCTTCGAGCGGAACGGTCCGCTGACCGCGCTCGGGGTGGGGTGCTTCGGCCCGCTCGACCTGGACCGCTCTTCGCCGCGCTGGGGCCGGATCACGACGACGCCGAAGCCGGGCTGGTCGGGCACCGACGTCGTCTCGATCCTGAGGGCGGGACTCGACGTCCCGATCGCCTTCGAGACCGACGTCAACGCCGCCGCGGTCGGGGAGGCGCAGTGGGGGGCGGGGGAGGGCCTCGAGACGTTCTCTTACGTGACGGTGGGGACCGGGATCGGCGGCGGAGCCGTCGTCAACGGGCGCCCCCTCCACGGACTCGTGCATCCCGAGCTGGGCCACATCCGGGTCCCGCACGATCGCGACCGCGATCCCTTCGCCGGCTCCTGTCCCTTTCACGGCGACTGCCTCGAGGGCCTGGCCTCCGGAGAGGCGCTGCGACAACGCTGGGGCGCGCCCGGCGAGGAGCTGGACGCACCCGAGGTCTGGGAGCTCGAGGCCGAGTACCTGGCGCTCGGGCTCGCCAACCTCGTCCTCACCCTCTCCCCGGAACGGATCATCGTGGGCGGCGGCGTCGCCGGCACGCCCGGCCTGCTCGAGCTGGTGCGTAGCCGCCTCCGGGAGCTGCTCGCCGGCTACGTCGACGTCCCGCAGCTGCGCGGGGACGCCGAGGACTACGTCGTCCCGCCGGCGCTCGGACCGCGCGCCGGCGTGACCGGCGCGATCGAGCTGGCGCGACGAGCCGGAGAGGAAGATGCATGCGCACGCATGTAAATTCTGGTATCGTGGTGACACCCACCGAAAACGAGCCACGAGGTCACGATGCAGTTCGGAATCTTCTCGGTAAGCGACGTCTCCCGGAACCCGGTCACCGGCTACACGCCGAGTGAGGCCGAGCGGATCCAGGCGGTCGTCGAGATCGCCAGGCGGGCGGACGAAGTCGGGTTCGACGTGTTCGCGATCGGCGAGCACCACAACCCGCCCTTCTCCTCCTCCTCGCCGACCACGCTGCTCGCCCACATCGCCGCGCTGACCGAGCGGATCATCCTCAGCACCTCGGTGACGCTGGTGACGACGAACGACCCGGTGAAGATCGCCGAGGACTACGCGATGCTCCAGCACCTCGCGAAGGGACGGGTGGACCTGATGCTCGGCCGCGGCAACACCGGCCCGGTCTACCCCTGGTTCGGCAAGGACATCCGCGAGGGTCTGCCGCTTGCGCTCGAGAACTACAACCTGCTGCACCGCCTCTGGCGCGAGGACGTGGTCGACTGGGAGGGCACCTACCGCTCGGCGCTGCAAGGGTTCACCGCGATCCCGCGGCCGCTCGACGACGTGCCGCCGTTCGTCTGGCACGGCTCGATCCGGACTCCCGAGATCGCCGAGCAGGCCGCTTACTACGGCAACGGCTACTTCGCCAACAACGTGCTGGCGCCGAACTTCCACTTCCGGCCGCTGGTCAACCTCTACCGGGAGCGCTTTGCCTACCACGGGCACGGCGCGCCGGAGGAGGCGATCGTCGGGCTCGGCGGGCACGCTTTCGTCGCCAAGCGATCGCAGGACGCGGTCGACGCCTTCCGGCCCTACTTCGAGGGCTCGCCGATCTACGGCACCAGCTACTCGCTCGACGACTTCAGGCGGAGCACGCCGCTCAGCGTCGGCAGCCCGCAGGAGGTGATCGAGAAGACCCTCACCTTCCAGGAAGGCTTCGGCGA
>DATHJG010000154.1:0-2767 GCA_035489875.1 Solirubrobacteraceae bacterium
CGCCGCGGGCGGGCTCTGACGACGACGAGTTCGTCGACTTGGACGTGACGATCGCGTTCGGCCGGGCACTCGCGCAGCTGTTCATCCACGGCAAGGTGCGCTAGGGCGCAGGAGGAATCTGAATGTCGACGCCACCCGGGACCATCAGCCTCGCGCCCGACGTGATGCTCAACGACGCGCTATGGCGTGTCGGGGGCATGCACGGCCGCGTGCTCGACCTGAACGGCAACGTGCTTCACGAGGCGGTCGAGGTCAGCGCGAACGTGGAGATCGACCGGATCAACGTGCCGCTGGTCGGCACGTCGACGACGGGCTACAAGCCCGGCCGGGAGACCCGTGAGGGGTCGATCACGATCACCAAGCTCGACACCGCCTGGGAGATGAACATCTACCGGTGGCTGTCGCAGTCGCTGGAGCAGCGCCGCCAGAACCGCGGGACGCCCGAGGCGCTCATGCGGCCGTTCTCGGTCATCCTGGAGCACAACGACCCGTCGGCGCTCGGCATCGAGCAGTGGCAGCTCGACGGCTGCCTGATCTGGGCGCTGCGGCTCGGGATCAACATCGGTGACGAGCTGGTGCAGCGGGAGTTCCCGCTGACGTGGTCGCGCGAGACGCCGCTTCACGCGTTCGAGCGCACCGGCGGCGTCGCCGCGACGGGCCTGCCGGCCGTCACGCTCGTGGGCGCGCTCGACTAGGCGCGTCGTGGCCGCCACTGACTACGAACGGGCCTGGTTGCGGCTGGGCGCGTACGTGGCGGGGCGGCCGAACCATCGCCGCCAGGATCTGCTGGTCGTGATGGCGGAGATCGTCTCCGGCGAGGAAGTGCCGGAGGACGAGTTCGATCGGGCGTTGCGGCTGGTGTTGCCGCAGCTGGCCGAGATGTTGTTCAACCGCACCGCCCTGGATCCGGGGGCCGCTGAGCGCGACGAGAGCGCGCTTCATGTCGACCGTGATCACCTGTCGATCGCCGCTCCGGCGGCACGTGAGGAGAACCATGAGCATCGAGACCGAGCTGGTGCAGCCGCCTGAGGGCGGGGCCACGCCCCCGGACGCGCTAGATGAGCGCCGTCCCGACACGACCACGATCACCCGGCCGCTGGCGCACCTGGCCGACGTGGAGCGTGACGGTGACGTGACGGCCGACGAGGCGACGCAGCAGGACTCCGTGCGCGAGGTCGCGTCGGGCAAGACCGAGATGACCGAGGACCGCTACGCGGACACGATCGCGTTCCTGCTCTCAGACACCGTCGAGGTCGAGCTGAAGCGCCTCAACGTCCGGGTCGGCGGCACCGAGGAGGAGCCCAAGAAGGTGCCGTGGCTGATCAAGGCGATCGACACCGAGGTGATCCGCTCGGCGGAGCGCGAGGCGACGAGCGGCAACCGGTCGGCGCGCCGGACCGGGCAGGCGGAGTACGACGAGCTGAAGGCCAACCTGCGGATCGTCGTGGAGGGCACGCACAAGCCCGACCTGAAGGCGCTGGCCAAGCAGCAGGGGATCGCCGACGCGGTGATCTTGCTGCGCCGGCAGTTCATGAACCGGCCGGGGATCATCCCGCAGATCGCGGGCGAGATCATGGCGCTGTCCGGTTTCGACTCCGACGACGTGCGGGCCGCGGGAAACTGACCCGCGCGGGTGGCGAGATGATGCTGCTGTTCTACGCGTGGCGCAGGACGGGTGCGGATCCCTACCGCACCTTCAACGCGCTAGGCGAGGACTACCGGCCGCTCAACCGGCCGGATGCAGAGGCTCGTCCCCCGCGGTTCCCTGAGCGGGTCCGCTCGGTGCTGTACGCGTTCGGCGCGCTCGATCGCGAGATCGAGCTGCGTCAACACCAGAAGCTCGTCGAGGCGACCGGCGCGGCTGCGGCTGCCGCTGCGGGGCGGGCTCGCTGATGGCTGTCGTCAAGCTAACGGGCGCGCAGGCGCGGGGCATCGTGCGGCGTTATCGCCAGGGCGGCATCACGCACGCCGCCCTGGCCGAGGAGCACGGCGTGAGCGAGAAGCTGATCTGGCGACTCGTCCACGGTAAGGGCTACGGGCTGAGGCGTGGCGAGCACCGCACGTGCAAGCTCAGCGACTCGGACGTGCGAGCCATCAGGCAGACGTACGCGGCGGGAGGCGTGCGCCAACGCGAGCTGGCGGAACGCTACGGCGTCTCACAGACGGCCATCAGCCTGCTGGTGCTGGGCCGCTTCCGGCGCGCGGCCGGAGGTCTGTGATGCCGACGGTCATCTACGACGACCCGGATTTCTCCAAGCGCTACCAGCTCGTGACGGCGACCGGCGACACGCTGGTCGCTCGTCGCGAGGTGACGGCGCTGGCGTGGAACGCGGAGTACGCGCACCCGAGCGCGCCGCTGACGAAGCACCTGGTCACCGACCCGCACATCGTGTCGATGGCTGACCGGTTCGCCAAGGTCACGGTCCCGTAGGGGCGGTGAGTTAGCCATCGCAGCCACAATTTCGGGGGCCCTGATCATCATCGACCGGGCTTCCCGGCCGATTCAGCGCATCCGTCGCGAGGCGGAAAAGACCGACAAGTCGATCAAGCAGCTCGGCGCGAATCTCGACAAGATCGGGACGCGTGAGCAGCGTCAGCGGCTGACCAAGGTCGGTGACCAGATGCGCCGGATCGGCAAGGAAGGCGGGTCGGCCGGCGTCGGCGTGCGCGTCCTGAACGCGGAGCTGAAGCAGGCGGGGTCGCCGCAGGTCGCGAACAACATGAACAAGACGGGCCAGGCGGTCTCGAACATCGACAAGGCCGCGGC
>DATHJG010000155.1:0-5178 GCA_035489875.1 Solirubrobacteraceae bacterium
ACGCTCGGCCTGTGGACCGGCGCCGGGCTCGTGATCTCGGGTGGGCTCGTCCTGGTAGTGGCCCCGTGAGCACCGTGACCGCCGATATCGTCGTCGCAGGCGCCGGCCACAACAGCCTGATCACGGCCGCCTACCTCGCCCTCGCCGGCCGCGAGGTCGTGGTGCTCGACTCCCGCTCGGTCCCCGGCGGGGGCGCCGCCTCGGAGGAGCTCATGGCCCCCGGATACCTGCTGGACTCCTGCTCCACCGGCCACACGCTGATCCAGACCAACCCGCTGCTGCGCGACGACGAGCTCGGGCTGCTGGGCGAGTACGGGCTGGAGTACCTGATGCCGGATCCCTTCGCCCACGTCGCGTTCCCCGACGGGCAGCACCTGACGGGATGGCTGGACGTCGAGCGCACCGTCGAGAGCTTCGCGCGGTTCTCGCAGGCCGACGCGGCGGCCTACCGCCGGCTGCTCGCCGACTACGACGAGGTCAAGCACATCTTCGGCGCCGCGACGTTCACGCCGATCGGCTTCGGACCGTCGCTCGACGAGCGCCTGAGCGCCCACTCGAAGGGCGACATCTGGCGTCGGCGCGCCGCGCTGTCGGCCTGGGACGTCATCCGCCACGAGTTCGAGGACCGGCATGTCCAGGCGTTCCTGCTCTGGCAGGCCTATCAGACGCTCGTCCCGGTCGACGCGCCCGGGTCGGGCACGCTGGCCTACTCGATCGTCTTCGGGCGCCAACGGCGCAGCTGGACGTTGCCGCGCGGCGGCTCCGGGCAGCTGACCGACGCGCTCGTCCGCTGCATCCAGGATCGCGGGGGCACGGTGTTGTGCGGCCGCCGGGTGAACCGTCTCGTGGTCGAAGCGGGACGCTGCGTGGGCGTCGACTGCGAGACCGGCGAGCGCTTCCTCGCGCGTGAGGCCGTCGTCTCGACGATTCACGTCAAGCACCTGGTCGACATGGCGCCCGCCGACGCCTGGGGCGAGACGTTCCGCTACGGCGTCGACACGTTCGACGTCGGCGTGTCGTGCAGCGCGATCCACCTCGCGACGACGGCGGCGCCGGAGTTCGCGACGCACGAGGGGCCGCGCAGCGCCGTGTCGGCCGGGCTCGCCGGCTGGCCGCAGGAGACGATCGACTTCGGGCGCGCGCTCCGCGACGGCCGCTGGGTCGACGACCCGCAGTGGGTGCTCGTCGCGACGCCGACGCTCGCCGACCCGTCCCGGGCGCCGGCGGGCCACCACACCGTGAAGCTCCTCGCGCCGCAGTCCTACGGCTTCGAGGCTCGCCGCGAGGCGTTCGCCGAGCGCCTCATGCGCAGGATCGAGGCGGTCTGCCCGGGCTTCACGAGCGAGGTGGTGCTCGAGCGGCTGATCAGGATGCCCGAGGACATCGAGCGCCAGAACGAGCACATGATCCGCGGCTCGTTCCACGGCGGGGACCGCACGCTGCCGCAGAGCGGCGCGCTGCGGCCCGTCCCCGGCTGGGCACAGCACCGCATGCCGATCCCGGGGCTGTACCAGACCGGCGGCACCACGCACCCGGGCGGGTCGATCACCGGCGGCCCTGGGCGCAACGCGGCCGCGGTGCTCTTACACGATCTCGGCACGACACTGGAGGAGGTGGTCGCGGATGCCCGACGCCCGCGTTCAGGCCGCAATTGACAACTGGGGGTCGCGCCTGATCGCCAACGGCGTCGACTACAACGACTTCCGCCGCGTCACGTCGTCGCTGGAGCGCTGGGAGGACTGGCTCGACGCCTGGACGGAGACGGCCGACGGCCACCGCGAGGAGGCCGAGCGGGCACATTCGGCGGGCAACGCCCTCAGCGCCGGCGAGGCGTTCGCCCGCGCCGCGGTCGCCTACCACTTCGCCAAGTTCGTCTGGGTCGTCGACGCGGAGCGCAACCGGGCGACGACGGCGAAGGCGATCGCGGCGCTGACCGCCGCGCACGGCCTGCTCGATCCGACCGCGGAGCGCATCGAGGTCCCGTTTGAGGGCGCGCGCCTGGCGGCGAACCTGCGCCGCCCGGATGGCGGCGGGCGACCGCCGCTGGTCGTGCTGATCCCGGGCTTGGACTCGACCAAGGAGGAGTTCTTCCGCTGGGAGGACGTGTTCCTGCGGCGCGGGATGGCGACGCTGTCGATGGACGGACCGGGCCAGGGCGAGTCCGGCTTCGAGCTGCACATCCGGCACGACTACGAGGTGGCCGTCGCGGCGGTGTTGGACGCGCTGGCCGGCCGCGACGACGTCGACCACGACCACATCGGCGCGGTCGGCGTCAGCATGGGCGGCTACTACGCGCCGCGCGCGGCCGCATTCGAGCCGCGCATCAGGGCCGTCGCCGGCATCAGCGGCCCGTACGACATGAGCGCCAACTGGGACAACCTGCCGTCGCTCACGCGCGAGACCCTCCAGCACCACACGGGCGCCGCGTCGCCCGAAGAGGCCCGCGCCCGCGCCGCCGAGCTCAACCTGTCGGAGGTGGCCGAGCGGATCGAGCAGCCGGCGCTCGTCGTCACCGGCAGGCTCGACCGGCTGATCCCGTGGGAGGACACCAAGCGGATCGCCGACGCGATCCCGGGCGCCGAGTGGGTGCTCTACGAGCACGGGACCCATGTCTGCAACAACGTGCCGTTCCGGTACCGGCCGCTCGTCGCGGACTGGATGGGCGACCAGTTGGCGCCGGCATGAGCGCCGGCGTCGCGCTGATCGGCATCGGGCGCTGGGGCGACCAGATCGCGGCCGCCGCCGTCCGCGCCGGCCTGCGCGTCGTCACCTGCTTCGCGCGCGACGAGGGCGCGCGACAGGCATTCGCCGAGCGGAACGGCTGCGAGGCGGCGGTGTCCGCCGAGGCCGCGATGGAACATCCCGGGGTCGAGGGGGTGCTGATCGTCACGCCCAACGACGTGCACGAGGCCCATGCCGTCGCGGCGGCGGAGCGCGGCCGCCACGTCTTCGTCGAGAAGCCGATCGCCGACACGGTCGCGGCCGCCGGCCGCATGCGCGACGCCTGCGAGCGCGCCGGCGTCACGCTCGCCGTCGGCCACGCCTTCCGCAGGCTCGGCGCGGCCCGTCGCGTCCGCGAGCTGGTCGACGCGGGTGCGCTCGGGCGGGTCGTGCTCGCCGAGGCCACGTTCTCGCTGCCGGGGAGCTTCCCGCCGCATGCGTGGCGCGCCGACCCGCGGCGCAACGCCGGCGGTCCGCTGATGCAGCTCGGCATCCACCACGTCGACACGCTCGCCTCGTGGCTCGGGCCGATCGCGAGCGCGGAAGGGCGGTTCGCCCGGGTCGCCACGGATGCGGACATCGACGACGTCGGGGTCCTCACGCTCGCGTTCGCGTCGGGCGCGCTCGGCGTGGTGACCGGCAGCTACGTGTCGCCGAAGACCTTCGCGCTGCGCCTGCAGGGCACTGAGGCCGTCCTGGACTACCGGACCGACTTCTCCGTCTGGCCGGAGGCGCGGGCGCTCGACGGCGCGACCACGCTCACGGTCGCGGGCGAGCCCGTCGGTTTCGAGGAGCGCGACGTGCTGGCCGACGAGCTCGCCGAGTTCGGGCGCTCCATCCGCGACGGTGTCGCGCCCGAGACGGGCGCCGAGGCGGGCATCATGGCGCTGGGCGCGATCCGGGAGGCGATGGAGCGATGGGCGCCGGCGCCGCGGTGAACAGCGAGCCGCTCGTCGGCACGCCGGTCGCGCGCCGGGAGGACGCGCGCATCCTTCGTGGCCTCGCGCGTTACCTCGACGACATCGAGCTGCCGCGCCAGGCGCACGCGGCGTTCGTCCGCAGCCCGCATGCCCGGGCGCGGATCGCCGCCATCCGCGCGCCCGAGCGGGGGGACGGGCTCGTCGCGGTCCTCGGCGCCGCCGACCTGGCGGGCCGTGCCCGGCCGTTCCCGGTCCAGGTCCCGGAAGGGGCGACGGTGGCCGACGCCGGCCATCCCGTGCTGGCCGACGGCGAGGCGCGGTACGTCGGCCAGCCCGTCGCGATCGTGGTGGCCGAGTCCCGCGCGCTCGCCGAGGACCTGGTGGAGCTGGTGGACGTCGAGTACGAACCCGTCGAGGCGGTCGTCGATGCGCGCACCGCGCCCGAGCAGCTGCTCGCGTGGTCGAAGTCGAGCGGAGACGTCGATGGCGCATTCGCGCGCGCGGAGCACGTGGTGGGCGGCCGCTACGCCCTGCCACGCCTCGTCGCGGCCCCGATGGAGACGCGCGGCGCGATCGCCGCGCAGGACCCGGGCACCGGCCGGCTGACGGTCTGGTGCTCGGCGCAGGACCCCCACCGGCCGCTCGCGCAGCTCGCACACATCCTGGACCGCCCCGACGACACGATCCGGATCGTGGTGCCGGAGGTGGGGGGCGCGTTCGGCAGCAAGGGGTCGGTCCCGGCAGAGGTCGCCGCCCTGGCGCTGGCCGCGATCGAGCTCGGCCGCCCCGTGAAGTGGGCGGAGGACCGGCTGGAGAACTTCCTGGCCGCCTACCAGGGCCGCGGGATGGAGGCCGAGGTCGAGCTGGCGCTCGACGGCGACGGGCAGATGCTCGCCGTCCGCGCGCGCCTGTGGGCCGACCTCGGCGCGTACCTGTTCACGTCGACGGCGATCCCGCCGCACACGGCGGCGATGCTGATGTGCGGCGCCTACCGGCTCGAGGCAGCCCACGTCGAGGTCGTCGGCGCCCGCACGGACAAGGTCCCGACCGGGCCCTATCGCGGCGCGGGACGTCCCGAGGCGGCGTACTTCCTCGAGCGCGCGGTCGACGACGCCGCCCGGGCCACGGGCATCGATCCGGTGGCGCTCCGGCGGCGCAACCTGGTGCAGACCTTCCCGCACGCCACGCCGCTGGGCTGGACGTACGACTCCGGCGACTACGAGCGCTGCCTCGACCTCGCCGTCGAGCTGGCGATCGCCCCCGCCCCGACCGACGCGGACCGCGTGACGGGCACGGGGGTCGCGATGTACGTGGAGCGTGCGGGCGGACAGTGGGAGAGCGCGGAGGCGACCGTCGAGCCCAGCGGCCGTGTCGTCATCCGGAGCAGCACGTCGCCGCACGGCCAGGGCCACGAGACGACGTTCGCCCAGATCGCCGCTGACCGGCTGCGGGTGCCGATGGACGACGTGGTCCTGCACTTCGGCGACACGGCGGTGGTGCCGCGGGGCACCGGCACGTTCGCGAGCCGCTCGACCGC
>DATHJG010000156.1:0-2666 GCA_035489875.1 Solirubrobacteraceae bacterium
CGAAACGTGCTGCGTTGCGGGCGTCCGTAGGCCCGCGCCAGGCACGCCGGGACGACGGCGTACGCGGAAGCCGGCGGGAACGACGCCCGGTAGGCCGTCGGCGAGGCGCCGTACGTGCGCGTGAAGCTCGTCGTGAAGGAGCCGACGCTCTGCAGTCCGACCGAGAAGCAGATCTCGGCGACCGAGCGATCCGTGGTCCGCAGCAGCGCCGCCGCGCGCTCGAGCCGGCGGGTGAGCAGGTACGCGTGCGGCGTCTCCCCGAACGCGCGCCGGAACTCGCGGCTGAAGTGCGCGCGCGAGAGGCCGGCCGCGGCGGCGAGGTCGTCGACGTCCAGCGGGTCGAAGTAGCGGGCGTCGGCCAGGTCCTTGGCGCGCAGCAGGTGGCGGGCCGGCGGGACGAACGCCACTAGCGCCGCCGCAGCTCGCGCAGCGCCTCGCGGCGCTGCTGGGCGGTGGTGCGGTCGAGCATCAGCACGCCGTCGAGGTGGTCGAGCTCGTGCTGGAGGACGCGCGCCGCGGGCATCTCCGCATCGATCGCGACCGGCTCGCCGTGCTCGTCGAGCGCGCGCACGCACACCCGCGCCGCGCGCTCGACCTCGACCCAGATGCCGGGGATCGACAGGCAGCCCTCCTCGGCGACGTCGGTCTCCTCGCTCACCCACTCGAGCTCCGGGTTGACGAGCGCCCGGATCGGCTCGTCGACGTCCCCGCGGTACACGAACACGCGGTTGAGCACGCCGAGCTGCGTGGCCGCGAGCCCGGCCTCCATCGCGTCGTCGAGCAGCCGCGTCATCTCGCGGATCTGATCCCGGACGACCGCATCGACCGCCGCGACGCGCCGTGCCCGCTCGCGCAGCACGGGGTCGCCGTACTTGCGCACGCGCCCCAGCGCGGCCTCGCGGCGGGCGAGCTGCGCCGGCGTCGGCTGGTCGGTCGTCGCCATGGGCCGAGTCTAGGACTTGCCGGGCGGCGCACTGGCGCCCGGCCGGCGCGACTGCTACAACTCGAACGTCGCGATGACCGCCTGCCCCGCTTCCCTCGCTGTTCACACCGCGCCGCGGGGCGCCGGTTACGCCTACCTCTCCTACCGCACCTGGCGATTTAGCTAGGCGCTCGGCCGGCGTGGCTCCAAGCCGCTGCCGTCCGCGATACCGGGCCTTCGGGTCGAGCGCCTCGCAAAGGCAGTGGCAGTGCTTATCGTCTTGTCCGGAATTTCTCAGGAGCGCACAGAACCATGATGATCGTGATGAAGCCGACGGCCACCGAGGAGCAGGTGCAGGCCGTCATCGACCGCATCGAGTCCTGCGGGGCTCGTGCGCATCCGTCGCGCGGGGAGGAGGTGACGGTGATCGGGGCGATCGGCGACCGCGAGCACGTCGCCCGCCTCGGTCTGGAGGGTCACGCGGGCGTCGAGCAGGTCGTGCCGATCCTCAAGCCGTTCAAGCTGTCGTCCGCGCAGCTCAAGGCGGGCGACCGGACGGTCATCGAGATCGACGGCCGCCGCATCGGCGGCGACCACTTCTCGCTGATCGCCGGCCCGTGCACGGTCGAGTCGCGCGACCAGACGCTGACCGCCGCGCGCATGGTCGCGGCCGGCGGCGCGAGCCTGTTCCGCGGCGGCGCCTACAAACCGCGCTCCTCGCCGTACTCGTTCCAGGGGCTCGGGCAGGAGGGCCTGCGGCTGCTGGCCGAGGCGAAGGCGGAGACGGGGCTGCCGATCGTCACCGAGCTGATGGACGCGCGCGATCTCGAGCCGGTGCTCGAGGTGGCCGACGTGATCCAGCTCGGCGCGCGCAACATGCAGAACTACGCGCTGCTGGCCGAGGCCGGACGCGCCGGCCTGCCGGTGCTGCTCAAGCGCGGGCTGTCGGCGACGCTCGAGGAGCTGCTGATGGCGGCGGAGTACATCCTCAAGGAGGGCAACCCGAACGTGATGCTGTGCGAGCGCGGCATCCGCACGTTCGAGACCGCCTACCGGTTCACGCTGGACCTGACCGCGATCCCGGTGCTGAAGGAGCTCTCGCACCTGCCCGTGATCGTCGATCCCAGCCACGCGGCCGGCCGCCGCACGCTGGTGGAGCCGCTCTCGCTGGCCGCGGCCGCGGCCGGCGCGGACGGGATCATCGTCGAGGTGCACCCGGAGCCGGACGAGGCGATCTGCGACGGCCCGCAGCAGCTCCGCGCCGACGGGTTCGCCGAGTACGCCGAGAAGGTCGAGCGCGCCGCCGCCATCGCCGGCAAGGTGCTCTCGAACGAGCCTGCGTGACGAGCGCGCCGGCGATCGTGGATGATCGCCGGGTGAGGATTGCGATCGTAGGCGTGGGGCTGATCGGCGGGTCGATCGGGCTCGCCGCGCGCGAGCGGCTGGGCGCCGAGGTCGTCGGGTACGACCCGGCGCCCGGGGCCCTGGACGCCGCGCTCGAGGTCGGCGCCGTCGAGCGCGCCGCGCCCGACGTCGCGGCAGCGCTGAGCGGCGCCGACGCCGCGTTCGTCGCCGCGCCCGTCGGCGCGCTACCGTCCGCCGTCGCCGCGGCGCTCGCCGCGGCGGGCGAGGACTGCGTCGTCACCGACGTCGGCTCGACCAAGCGCACGGTCGTCGAGGCGGTCGACGACGAGCGCTTCATCGGCGGCCACCCGCTCGCCGGCGCGGCGAACGCCGGCGTCCG